>JAQGJF010001056.1 GCA_028290765.1 Tardiphaga sp. | reverse complement strand
GAGGCGTTCAGTAACTGGCCCTGGTCGTCGAACACCAGTTTTTCGTAGAACGCATTGCCGATGCCCTGCGCCACGCCGCCATGGATCTGGCCGGCCAGGATCATCGGATTGATCACGGTGCCGCAGTCGTGCACCACGACATATTTCAGGATCTTGAGATCGAACGTCCGCGGATCGATCTCGACGATGATGGCATGAACGCCGTTGGCGGTGGCGCCGCTGGGCGGTCCGAAATATTGCGTCGATTCGAGCCCGGGCTCGGTGCCGGGCTTGACCGCGCCGCGCATCGGATTGGCCTGCCGGGCGAGGTCGCCGAGCGTGACGAATTTCTCAGGGATGCCGACGATCGAGACCTTGCCGTCGGCGACGACCAGATCCTCCTCGGCGCATTCGAACAGGTCGCTCGCCAGTTTCAGCGCCTTCTTGCGCACCACTTTCGAGGCCTCGTTGACGGCGTTGCCGGCGACCACCGCGCCGCGGCTGGCGAAGGTGCCGGCGCCCCAATAGAACTGATCGGTATCGCCGGTCACGACGTCGACGTCGGTGACCTCAACCCCGAGCTGCTCGGCGGCGATTTGCGCAAAGCTGGTGAAATGGCCTTGGCCCTGGGTGCCGATGCCGGTGGCGATCGAGACCTTGCCGTTGGATTGCACCTGGACCTTGGCGCCTTCATAGGGGCCGATTCCGGTGCCTTCGACATAACAGACGACGCCAATGCCGAGATGGCGGCCCTCGGCGCGCGCGCTGGTCTGCTCCTCCTTGAAGGACCCATAGCCGATGGCGTCGAGCGCCATGTCGAGCACCGGTTCGTAATTGCCGCTGTCGTATTGCAGCGGCGCAAAATCTTGGAAGATGATGGCGTTGTTGTAGGGAAAGGCGTCCGGCGGAATCAAATTACGCCGCCGGATTTCGGTGCGATCGATGTTCAATTCATGCGCCGCGAGGTCCAGCAACCGCTCCATCACGAATACGCCGTGCTGGCGCCCGGCGCCGCGATAGGGCGTGACGATCGGCAAATTGGTGAACACGGCGGTGAAGGTCGAGTCATAGGCCGGCACCACATAGGGGCCGAGCAGGGTGCACTGGCTGTTGATCGGGACCGTCAGCCCATACGGATCGTAAGCGCCGCCGTCGTGCAGGAACACGTCCTTGACGCCGAGGATCTTGCCATCGGCGGTCAGCGCGATCTCGGCATCGTGGATCTGGCCGCGCTCGTGGGTGGTGGCAAAGAAATGCTCGAGCCGGTCCTCGATCCATTTCAGTGGCCGGTTCAGCTTCATCGAGACCCAGGGAAGCAGCACCTCCTCGGGATAGAACATCATGATCTTGGGGCCGAAGCCGCCACCGACGAACGGCGCGATGACGCGGACTTGGCGCTCGTTGAGGCCGAGCATGGCGGCGAGGCCGTTGCGGATGAATACCGGCGCCTGGGTGGTGTCCCAGACCGTCATCTGGCCGGCGCGAGCATCCCATTGAGCCACCACGCCGCGGGTCTCGATCGGCGAGGAGATGCCGTGCTCATAATGGAAACGGCGCTTGATGACGCGGTCGGCCTTGGCGGCGGCGGCGGCGTAGTTGCCCTTGACCTGATGCACATGCGCGGAAACGTTCGACCCCAGATCGTCGTGGACCAAAGGCGATCCGGCGCGGAGCGCCTTTTCCAGATCGACCACGGCGCCCAGCGTTTCCAGTTCGACCTCGATGTCGTCGAGCGCGTCCTCGGCGATGTAGCGGCTTTCGGCGATCACGATCACCAGCGGCTCGCCGACATGGCGGATCTTGTGCTTGGCCAGCGGCACCTGGGTGCGTTCGTTGAAAACCATTCCGGCAATCGGCGGCGGCGGCACCAGCAGCGGCCCGGGCCGCCAATAATCGCCGAGATCGCCGGCGGTGTAGGCGGCGACGACGCCCGGCCGCTGCAGCGCCCTCGATACATCGACCTTGAGAATTTTGGCGTGGGCGACCTGGCTGCGCAGGAACGCGACATGCAGCATGCCCGGCAGCTCGACGTCGTCGATGAACAGAGCCTGTCCGGTGAGCAGCCGGCGGTCCTCGTTGCGTTTGACCGGCTGGCCGAAGGTGCGCGTCGACATTGGCGTCAGCCCCGCATTCGTTCGGCTGCGGTCATCACCGCATCGACGATGTTCTGGTAGCCGGTGCAGCGGCACAGATTGCCGGACAGCGCCTCGCGCACCTCGTCTTCCGTGGGCGCCGAATTCTCATCGAGAAAGGCGGTCATGGTCATCAGGATGCCCGGCGTGCAATAGCCGCATTGCAGGCCATGATGGTCGTGCATCGCCTGCTGCAGCGGATGGTATTCGCCGCCGCCGCCGGTCAATCCTTCGACCGTCTTCAGGTCGTGGTTGTCGGCCTGCACCGCCAGCATCAGGCAGGATCGCACCGGCAGGCCGTCGAGCAGCACGGTACAGGCGCCACAGACGCCATGTTCGCAGCCGACGTGGGTGCCGGCCAGCGCCAGATCGTGGCGCAGGAAATCGCTGAGCAGCAGGCGCGATTCGACGCTGCGCCGATACGAAACGCCGTTCACCGCAACATTGATCTCGTGACGGTCAGTGTCCATCGCGTGCCCGCTGGTTGGCCGTCATGAGCGCCCGTTCGGTGAGGACACCGGCGATATGGCGCTGATAATCCGCCGTAGCATGGACGCTGCCGGCGGGTTCGATGATCTGCTGGATGGCGTGGGCCACCTCGGCGATCTCAGGTTCAGTGACCTCGCGGCCGATCAGAAGCCCGGCCGCCGCGGTGGCATCGACAGGCGTCTCGCCGACGCCGCAGAACGCCAGCCGGATCCGGCTGCAGTGGCTATTCTCGTCGAGCGTCACCAGGGCGGCGACGCCGACGATGGCAAAATCGCCGCGCCGCCGTGCGATCTCCATGAAGCACGCGCCGGTGCGCGGCGGGGACGACGGCCATTCGATCTCGGTCAGCATCTCGTCGCTTTGAAGGTCCGTGGTCAGCGAGCCGAGAAAGAAATCTGCGGCGGCGACCCATCGTTCGGCCGTTGCGGTCTGCAGACGCATGCGGGCCTGTAGCGCCACCGCGACTGCCGGGAGCTCCGAGGCCGGATCGGCATGGGAGAGGTTGCCGCCAATGGTGCCGCGATTGCGGATCTGCGGATGCGCGATGTGCGGCAGCGTTTCGCCGAGCAGGGGAAAATCGCGGATCATGCCGGCGTCCCGCGCCAGCTGATGGTAACGGGTCAGGGCACCGATATGGGCACCGCCGCCGGTAGCCAGGCGGATACCGGCCAGTTCCTCGATCCGGTTGATATCAATCAGGATTGCAGGCTGCGCCAGGCGGAAATTCATCGCCGGCATCAGGCTCTGGCCGCCGGCCAGAAATTTGGCCTCGTCGCCATGCTCCGCCTTGAGCGCGAGCGCCTGCGCCAGCGAAGTTGCGGCGATGTATTTGAACGGAGCAGGCTTCATGGCGCTCGCATGCAGGAATCAAAAGACTGTCGATGCGCCGTGGACGAACGCCGCGCTCAAAGTATGAGGCGACCACCGGTACGAGTCAAAAATCGTTACCCGATGCGCCCATCTGAAATTCCGATAGGGCCATGTTCGCCCCCGATGATCGGCGTTGTTCACGATGATCGTCGGATGCGCAAAACATTGGGCGAGCGATTCGCGGCGTCGTTCGACCATATTCGGAGATGGCGCTGCCGTATCGACATCGTTGAAACCCGGCTCGTCAAACGCTACGCTCCCTGCGGAGATGCGGAAACGATCTGTCCCTCTGCTCGAGCCGGTGCGCATGAACAATTTCGCGAATGCCAAGAACTTGGTTAAGAACTTGGCTGAGAACTTGGCTGAGACCCTGGGCGAGACGGTACCGAGCCGGTTGGCGGTCGATGTCCGCGATGTTTCCCTGACTTTCGAGACCGCCGACGGCAAGGTCGATGCGCTGTCGAATGTCAGCCTGCAGATCGCCGACGGCGAGTTCGTCTCCTTCATCGGTCCTTCCGGCTGCGGCAAGACCACCATCCTGCGGGTGATCGCCGATCTTCAGCAGCCGACGTCGGGCAGCCTGCTGGTCAACGGCATGAGTGCCGAACAGGCGCGCCTGGCGCGCGCTTATGGCTATGTGTTCCAGGCGCCGGCGCTGTTTCCGTGGCGAACCATCGAGAAGAATCTCAAGCTGCCGCTCGAGGTCATGGGTTTTTCCGATAGCGAGCAGCAACAGCGCGCGGCGCGTTATCTGGCGATGGTCAACCTCACCGGTTTCGAGCGGAAATTCCCCTGGCAGTTGTCGGGCGGCATGCAGCAGCGGGTGTCGATCGCCCGGGCGTTGTCGTTCGATCCGCATCTGCTGCTGATGGACGAGCCGTTCGGCGCGCTGGATGAGATCGTGCGCGATCATCTCAACGAGCAACTGCTGCAGCTGTGGGACAAAACCAAAAAGACGGTGCTGTTCGTCACCCATTCGATTCCGGAAGCGGTGTTCCTGTCGACCCGGATCGTGGTGATGTCGCCGCGACCGGGCCGCATCATCGATATCATCGACTGCGATTTTCCGCGCCAGCGCACCCTCGAAATCCGCGAAACCCCGGAGTTCCTGAAAATCGCGCAGCGCGTGCGCGTCGGGCTGCGGGCGGGGCATTCCTATGATGAATAGTGCGATGAGCATCCCACTGTTGGGATCGTCGTCGTCCTGGCGGAGTCATCCGCTGGTGGTGTGCTATGCGCCGATCGTGACCATCACCCTGGCGCTGGTCGCCATCTGGTACGTCGCTGCCGTGCTGATGAACATGGCGCTGGTACGCGATGCCTTCGAGCGCGAGGAAACGCCCTATACGGTCTCGGAGCTGATCCAGGGCACCATGGCGGCCGAGCGGCCGCTGCTGCCGGCGCCGCATCAGGTCATTTCGGCATTTGTCGATTCGGTGTTCGGCTATGCGCCGAACGCGCCGCGCAGCCTCATCTATCATTCAGCCGTCACGTTCTCGGCAACGCTGCTGGGCTTTGTGCTGGGCGCCTTGCTCGGCATAGCACTGGCGCTGATGATCGTGCATAGCCGGGTGCTGGAGAAGAGCCTGCTGCCCTGGATCATCTGTTCGCAGATGGTGCCGATCCTGGCGCTGGCGCCGATCTTCATCGTGGTGCTGGGCGCCATCGGCCTGCAAGGGCTGCTGCCGAAATCGATCATCTCGGCCTATCTGTGTTTCTTTCCGATCACCATCGGGATGGTGAAGGGATTCAGCTCGCCCGACCCGATGCAGCTCGATTTGATGCGCACCTGGTCGGCGACGCCGCGGCAGGTGCTGTCGAAACTGCGCTGGCCGTCGGCGGTGCCGTATCTGTTCGCAAGCCTGAAGGTCGCCATCACGATCTCGCTGA
>JAQGJF010001035.1 GCA_028290765.1 Tardiphaga sp. | reverse complement strand
CATTGCGGAACACCTCGCGCGGCAGCATCTCGTCGCGGCGTACGATGGCCTCGCCGCGGCCGAGATCGACAATGACGCTGCCATATTCGACGCGCTTGACGATGCCGTTGACGATATCGCCGATGCGGTCCTTGAATTCCTGATACTGCCGGTCACGCTCGGCCTCGCGCACCTTCTGCACGATCACCTGCTTGGCGGATTGCGCGGCGATGCGGCCATATTCCAGCGGCGGCAGGGTGTCGGCGATGGTGTCGCCGACCTGGGCGCCCGGATTGGCGCGCTGCGCATCGACCAGCGAGATCTGGTTCGAGGAATTCTCGACCTGCTCGACCACCAGCATGTGACGCGACAGCCGCAATTCGCCTTTCTTGGCGTCGATCTCGGCGTGGACGTCGGTCTCGGAGCCGTAGCGCGCCCGTGCCGCCTTGGCGATGGCATCTTCCATCGCCGCGATCACGATGCCGCGGTCGATCGACTTTTCACGCGCAACCGCGTCCGCGATCTGCAGCAATTCGAGTTTATTGGCGCTGACAGCTGCCATGGCTCAGTCTCCTTCGGTGTGGTCGGTTTGGCCTGTCCGCAGTCTTTCCGCGGCTAGCCGGTGTTCCTTGGTGTTCTTGGGCGGGCTCTTCTTGGCCCCCTTAGCAACGGTCTTGAGCTTCGATTTCGGCTTGTTGCTTTTGGTGGGGTCGCTTCTCGTGGCGTGCGGCGGCGGCGGCGGGGCGAGACCAAGGCTCTGCTTGAGCTCGCGCTCGGCCAACTTGCCGCGTCGCATCGATTCCTCGACCAGCTCGTCGGTCAGAACCAGCCTGGCATCGGCGATGTCTTCCAGCGTCAGTGCGACGTCGGCATTTTCGCCGTCGCGTATGTCATCGCGATGTAACCGCACGCACGCGCCTTCAATTTCTCCCAGCAGGCCGCGAAACCGCTTGCGGCCTTGATGCGCCACCGCCATCTCGATTTTCACCAGATAGCCGGCATAGCGCTCGAAATCGCTGCGCCGGACCAGCGGACGGTCGATCCCGGGCGAGGAAATCTCCAGCCGATAGGCGCGCTCGATCGGGTCGGCGACGTCCAGCACCGGCGACAGCGCCTTCGAAATCGCCTCGCAATCCTCGATCAGCATGGTGCCGTCCGGCCGCTCGGCCATGATCTGCACCGTGCAGCCGGATTCGCCGGAGATCTTGATCCGGACCAGCCGGTAGCCCATGCCCTGCAAAACCGGGCCGGCGACCGCGGACACCCGCGCAGCCACGCCCGGCTCGACGACCAGGCGCGGCTCGTCAAGCAGATCAAACGCCACGGAACCAACAGTCGGATCGGTCATGTCCAGGGTCAAAGTCTGTCTAACTGGTAGTGGGTTGCTAACTGGTAGTGGGTTGCAGTCGGGCCGGAGCCCGGCTGGGTTCCCCGAGCGGTACCCGGGGACGTCTTCCGCACCCGGGCGTTCAGGTAATAAAAAAGAGCGGGTCCCGGGGGGCCCACTCTCAATACGCGATCGTATGAGATCCATAAGTTGGGCCGGATATAGCCGTTTTAGGCCGGTCCGGCAAGGGCTGCGAGGGCTAAAGCGATGATTTCACGCCAGCTGCCGCCCCGGTTTGGCGGCTAACCCTTCCTTCACGAACCCCCCCTAAGTTGGAAAAACGTCGTTGATGTGGCGCGTATCGAGCATGTTTGCATGGCAGTGGCGTATTCGTTAATTCCCGGTCTGGATGACATCGTCAAATACGGCGATTCGAAGCGGCGCGCCGATGCGATCCGAAAGATTTCGGACCTGTTCGTGCAGGGCGCCGCTCAATTCCAGCCGAACCATGTCGATCTGTTCGACGGCATCCTGATCAGCCTGGTGCCGCGGACCGAAATCGAGGCCCGCAGCGAGCTGGCCGAGCGGCTGGCCGAGGTGGCCAACGCGCCGCCCTTGCTGGTGCGCCAATTGGTGCGCGACGACGAGGCGGCGATCGCCGGTCCGTTGCTGCGCCGCTCTCCCTTGATCGACGAGCCGACGCTGGTCGAAATCGCGCGCATGAAAAGCCAGCTGCATCTGCTGGCGATTTCGGATCGCCCGACGCTCTCCACGTCGATCACCGACGTCATCGTGCGCCGCGGCGATCGCGAGGTGGTGCGAAAGGTGGCCGGAAACGCCGGAGCGAATTTCTCGCAGGCCGGCTATTCGGGATTGATCCGGCGTGCCGGCGAAGACGGCGTGCTCGCGCTCGCGGTCGGACAGCGCGACGATCTTTCGGCGCCGATGCTGAAGGATCTTCTGGAGCGTTCCGCCGATACGGTGCGCCGCCGCCTGTTCGAGGTGGCCAAGCCCGAAGCCAAGATAGCGATCAATCGCGTGCTCGGAGAAATCTCCGGCATCATCAAGCCCGTCGCGGGGCCGCGCGATTTCGCGCCGGCGCAGCGTGCCATCGTCAAGCTGCATCACGCCGGCGAGTTGAACGAAGCCTCGCTGCTCGGATTCGCCAAGGCGCATCAATATGAGGAAGCCATCGCCGCGCTCTCGGCCATGTCGGGTGTCCGCATTGCGACCGTCGATCATCTGGTGATGGGCGAACGCCACGATCCCATTCTCATTCTCGGAAAATCGATCGGCCTCGAATGGGCCACCGTGCGTGCCCTGATCGTGCTTCGGCTCGGTCCGGCCCGCGGACCCTCCGCTCCCGATCTCGACGAAGCCCGGTTGAACTTCGAGCGGCTGGTGCCCTCGACCGCACAACGCGTGCTGGGTTTCTGGCGGATGCGCGAGCCGGGAGCCGCGGCGATCCGCGCCTGAGCTGGTTTGCGATCAGCCGCGCTGGTGCGGATCCACGGTGCGGCGAAACACCAGATAGGCGGCACGACGGCCCTCGCGTTCGGCTTTGCGGCCATACCGCGTCATCGTGTAATCCGCCCAGGGCGTGCGCCAGTCATCGGCGCGCTCCGCCGTCCAGGCGAATGGCGGCGCGCGCAACAGATGCGACAGCGTCCATGCGCAATAGTCGTCGATGTCGCTGACGAAGCGAAACTCGCCGCCGGGTTTGAGAGCTCGCGCCATCGCGGCAATCGTCGCGTCCTGGACGAAGCGCCGTTTCCAGTGCCGCCGCTTCGGCCAGGGGTCGGGATGAATGAGATCGACGCGCGCCAGCGAGTGCGGTGGCGCCCAGGCCAGCAACTCGGCGGCATCGCCCGCGATCAGTCTGATATTGCCGATGTTGCGGGCTTCGATCTGTGCGAGGATCTTGGCCATGCCGTTGACATAGGGCTCGCAGCCGATGAAGCCGAGTTGCGGAAAAGCTTGTGCCTCCGCGACCAGATGCTCGCCGCCGCCGAAGCCGATCTCGAGACGAACGTCCGCGACCGGTGGATCGAACAGCGTTCCGATATCCGCAGGCGCCGGACCGGCGATATCGAACGCCAGGCGCGGCAGCAGATTTTCGATCAGGTCGGCTTGATGCGACCGCAGCCGGTGTCCCTTGCGGCGGCCGAAGAACGAGCCATGCCGATGCAACGCGGCGGACTCGCCTGCTTCATCATCGTCGGGATCGTGCGCGGGCGTGTTCATCGAATCGATTGATACAGTCGAACCGCAAGCTATGCCATCCGCAAGCTGCGCCATTCATGGCGGGAATGCGTTGGCATGCAGCGCAGTCCGCGCTCAGCGGCGATCCGCCGGTTCGCGCGCCGCGATCTGTTCGACCATGTCGACAATGCTGCGGCGGAGCTTGGCATCGGTGATGCGCGTGAAGGCGCGTGTCAGCGCCAGGCCTTCGGAGGTCGCCAGGAAATCCGAAACGTAAGCCGGCGATGCCGCTTCCGTGGAACCGTCGGCATTCATGTTGCCGCCCGGACCGCCCTCGAACAGAAACGAGACCGGCACCTGGAGAATGCCGGAAATCTGCTGGATGCGGCTGGCGCCGATCCGGTTGGTGCCCTTTTCGTATTTCTGAACCTGCTGGAACGTCAGCCCCAGGGCCTCGCCGAGCTTCTCCTGGCTCATGCCCAGCATGATGCGGCGCATGCGCACACGGCTGCCGACATATTTGTCAACAGGATTGGGCGCTTTGGTCGACATCATCACCGATACTCCTTGGGCATCCACCGGGCAAAACACGCGCCAGCCCGGGACGAGATACGCCGCTGGCGGCAATATCGTCAAACCGAGTCAACGTCTGATGACAATTGCAGTTTATACCCGCAATGCGACCAACCCGGACTTATTATATCAAGTGTTCGAATTTCCTAAGCCGAAAATTTGAGCCGGCGTGCCTACGCGGCGTTCGTGCGGCGGAAGCCGATTAGAAACGTTACAAAGCCGGTTATAGAGTTAGTTATAAAGCCCGCTTTGCGGCTCGCCGCCGAATGACGACAATGATCGCCACAGCAACGATCATCGCGGCGGGAATGTCGCCGGTTCGCGCGTAGAATGTCGGAGCGATCGCCGCCGGCAGACGGGAATCCAAGACGCCCTCGACGCCCAGATCCAGACGCGCGACAATTCGCCCCACCGGATCGATCACCGCGGAGATGCCGGTGTTGGCGACGCGAACGACCGGCAGACCTTCCTCGATGGCGCGCACGCGCGTTTGCTGCAGATGCTGATAGGGCCCGGTGGAAATTCCGAACCAGCCGTCATTGGTGAGGTTGACGATCCAGCCCGGCCGGTCGTCGCGTGACGCAACGTCACCGGGAAATATGGCCTCATAGCAGATCAAAGGTAGCATTCGCGGGGCGCGCGGCAATTCCATGGTCCGGCGGCGCTCGCCGGGAATGAAGCCGCCCTGAACCTTGGTGAGTTGCACGAAGCCGAGCTTTTCCATCCAGTCCTGAAACGGCAAATATTCGCCGAACGGCACCAGATGCAGCTTGTCGTAGAACGACAGAATGCTGCCGTCGTGATCGATCACGTAGATCGAATTGTAGGCGCGCGTGACCCTGGTGCCGGGCGGCAGATCCGGTGCGCGCACGGCGCCGGTGATCAGGACCGTTCCCTTGGGAAGAAGCTCGGCGATTTGCGCCATCGCGTCGGCTTCGCGCGACAGAAAAAACGGAAAGGCGGATTCCGGCCAGATCAAAATGGTGGCGTCGCGCACGCCGGTGGATTGCGGGCCGGTGGCGCGATCGGACAGCGCCAGATATTTCTGCATCACCTCCGCCTTGGCGGAATAATTGAACCGGACGTCCTGCTGCAGATTGGGCTGCATCAGCCGCAGCTTGACGTTTTCCACCAATGTCGTGGGCTGTCGCGCCAGCCGAATTCCGCCGTAAATCCCCATCAGCACCAGCATCAGCAGCGCCGCGGCCGGCGCGATCCACGGCCGGCGCGTCCGCGATCGCCCGTCGATCAGCACCGCCGGACTGGCGAAGATCGCAACGGCCAGGAACGTCATGCCCCACAGGCCGATCAGGGACGCGGTTTGCGCCAGCGCCAGCGGCTCGGTCAGCGCGTAGCCGAACGCGTTCCATGGAAAGCCGGTGAGCACATGACCACGCAGCCATTCGCTCAAGGTCAGGCTCGCGGCCAGCGCCAGCACGCGCGAAGCGTCGTTGGTCCAGATCAGCCGCGCCAGCGCAAAGCCGAACGCCGTGAACAGCGCCAGATAGGCCGGAAGGCCGCAGACGGCGACCGGCAACAGCCAGCCAAAGGTCGATGCATCGACCAGGAAGGCGTAGCCGATCCAGTACAGTCCGGGGACGAAATAGCCGAAGCCGAACCACCATCCGGTCATCGCCGCGGCGGGCAATCCGCGCAGGCGGCCGGCCGCGGCGCCGTCGATCAGCCAGACCATCGCCGGAAAGGTGAGAAACAGCACCGGCCATGCATTGAACGGCGCCATCGAAAACGACGACACCGCGCCGGCGATCAGCGCAATCGCGGCGCGCTTCCAGCCCCAGGCCAGGATGATCGAAAGACCGACGGTGCGGAGCTTGCGGACGGCAGTCACGTGGAGCCGGCTCCGTCGCTGGACGGCGGGCTGGTGTTGTCATTGGCTTGGGTGGTGCCGGCGTCGCTGGCGGCCTCGCGGCGCCGGGGTTCACGCTGGCGTGGCGCGGGGCGCTCCTTGCGGGTTCCGATGCGCAGGCGCTTGACCCGTCGCGGATCGGCGTCGAGCACTTCGATTTCGAAATTGCCGGGGCCCGAGATGACTTCGCCGCGCACCGGCAAGCGTCCGACATGGGTGACAAGATAGCCGCCGAGCGTTTCGACCTCCTCGCCGGCTTCGCCGGTGACGAATTCCTCGCCGATCACCGAGCGGACGTCCTCGAGGCTGGCGCGCGCATCGGCGATGAAGGAGTTGTCGGCCTGGCGGACGATCGAAGGCGGTTCGTCGCTGTCATGTTCGTCGTCGATCTCGCCGACGATCTGTTCGACGATGTCCTCGATCGAGACCAGGCCGTCGGTGCCGCCATATTCGTCCACCACCAGAGCGAGATGGATTCGCGAGGCCTGCATCTGCGCCAACAGGTCGATGGCCCGCATCGAGGGCGGCACATAGAGCAGTTTGCGGATGATATTGGCGTCCGCGAGCGGCAGCGCGAGATCGACCGCGCGCAGGTCGAGGCCCGCGGGCAACGGCTTCTTGCGCTTGACGCTTGTCGGCGCGGCGCGCGCCTTCGAGGTCATGAATGCCAGGAGATCGCGAATGTGAACGATGCCCTCGGGGTCGTCGAGGGTCTCGTTGAAGACGACGAGGCGGGAATGCGCGGCGCTCTCGAACAGGCTCATCAACTCGCCGAGCGAAATATCGCGCTTGACCGCGACGATGTCGGCACGGTGGATCATCACGTCGGCGATGCGCCGCTCATGCAGACCCAGAATATTGCGCAGCATGGTGCGCTCGATCGCCGAAAACCCGGTCTCGTCCGGGGTAGAGGCGTCGAGCACCACCTGCAAATCGTCGCGGACCGATCCCGGCTTCCATCCGAACAGGGTGCGGATGGCGCGGGTCAGCCAGCTTTCGGCCGCCGGGCGCATGACTTCGCCGGTCTGCACCACGGCCGGCAGATTGCGGGTGTTGCGCGCATTGTCCTGCGTAGGGTCGGAGTCCGGCATCTCAGAGCTCCCGCTCCGCGTAAGGATCCGGAATCCCGAGTTGGGCGAGGATATCGCGCTCGAGGCTTTCCATCGCCTCGGCCTCGCCGTCCTTCTCGTGATCGTAGCCCACCAGGTGCAGAAAGCCGTGGACCGCCAGATGGCTGAGGTGGTGGACGAACGGCTTTTGCTCTTCGTCGGCCTCGCGGCGCGTGGTCTCGTAAGCGATGGCGATGTCGCCGAGCATGCGCGGCGCATTGTCGGGTTCGTGGCCGCCGGGAGGCTGCAACGCCGGAAACGACAGCACATTGGTCGGCTTGTCGATGCCGCGCCAATTGTTGTTCAGCGTGCGAATCCCGGAATCGTCGGTCAGCATGACGGCGAGCTCGGCATCGCCGGTGTCGGCGTCGACCATCGATGCCGCGGCGTCGATGGCGCGCATGACGACGGCTTCGGCGTCGGGCTCGGCCTCCCAGCAGTCGGCGACAACGAGAACCTCAGTCGCGGGCGGGGTATCGGTCGTCATCGGCGGAAAGCTTCTTTCGCTAGCGGCCCCTGCTTCGGCAAGGCCGCCATCAGCGTGAGATGTGGACATCAGGGCTTGCGGGTTGCCGGCCGCTGCGGCAATCCCTCATAGGCGGCAACGATACGCGCCACCAGCTCGTGACGAATCACGTCTTCCGCGCTGAATTTCACCTGGGCGATGCCCTCGACGCCGTCGAGCAGCCGTGCCGCTTCCGCCAGGCCCGAGGTCTGGCCGTTGGGAAGGTCGACCTGGCTCGGGTCGCCGGTGATGATCATGCGGCTGTTTTCGCCAAGTCGCGTCAGAAACATCTTCATCTGCATCGACGTGGTGTTTTGCGCTTCGTCCAGAATGATCGCGGCGTTGGTCAGGGTGCGGCCGCGCATGAAAGCCAGCGGCGCGATCTCGAT
>JAQGJF010001003.1 GCA_028290765.1 Tardiphaga sp. | reverse complement strand
CGGACCACAGCGCAGCGCCCAGCGCCGCGGCGATCACGCTCCTGGTCCGCCGCACCGCCCTGGTTTCCGTCACGTGCATCGCCGATCCAACCCTCAACAGCGCTCCTGCCGGCCCACAGGAGGCCTTCTTGTGGTTTCCATCAGCTTAACAGCGCCGCAATTTTTCGCGACGGAATCATGGCGGACCGGCGATTTCGACCTAGACCGGCGGCGGGTTGCGCTCGCCAAAGATGCTGCGCTGGTGCCAATAGGGATAGGCCACCGGCACCGCGCTCGCCGCGTCGAGCTTCGCCACCTGTTCCCTGGTCAGATTCCAGCCGATCGCACCGAGGTTGTCGCGCAGCTGCTCTTCATTGCGGGCGCCGATGATCAGCGTGGCCACCGTGGGCCGCTGCAGCAGCCAGTTCAGCGCGATCTGCGCGACGCTCTTGCCGGTCTCTTTGGCGACCTCGTCGAGCGCGTCGACCACGCGGTACAGATGTTCGTCCGGCACCTGCGGTCCGCGTTCCGCGGTGCCCGGCAGCCGGCTGGTCGCCGGCCGTGGCTGGCCGCGGCGGATCTTGCCGGTGAGCCGGCCCCAGCCGAGCGGGCTCCACACCACGGCGCCGAGCCCCTGGTCGATGCCGAGCGGCATCAGCTCCCACTCATAGTCGCGGCCGACAAGCGAGTAATAGGTCTGGTTGGCGACGTAGCGCGGATAGCCGTATTTATCGGCCGCAGCGAGCGACTTCATGATGTGCCAGCCGGAGAAATTCGACACGCCGACATAGCGGATCTTGCCGGCGCGAACGAGATCGTCGAGGGTCGACAGCACCTCCTCCACCGGGGTCATGGCGTCGAATCCATGCAGCTGGAACAGGTCGATGTAATCGGTCCCGAGGCGCTTGAGCGCGGCGTCGATCGCGGCGATCAGGTGATAGCGCGACGAGCCGACGTCGTTGGGCGCATCACTGAAGCGGAACGTCGCCTTGGTGGAAATCAGCACCTTGTCGCGGCGGCCCTTGATCGCGGCGCCCAGCACGTTTTCCGATTCACCCTTGGAATAGCCGTCGGCGGTGTCGAACAGGGTGACGCCGGCATCGAGGCAGACATCGAGCAGCCGGCGCGCGCCGGTGGCATCGGTGTTGCCCCATGCGGCAAAGAAATCGCCCTTGCCGCCGAAGGTGCCGGTGCCGAAAGAGAGCGCGGGAACGGTGAGGCCGGAAGCCCCGAGACGCCGATATTCCATGACCAAAAACTCCCATCAACTGTGCGGCATCGGACAGGCCCGACGCCCGGCGACAGCGTCGAGGCTGCCGCAAAAAAAGCCCATAGCAGGGCCAGTTCGACGCCACCACTGCGGACGCGGCAGGTCAGCTACCATAACCATACATCCGCCTTTGTTCCGGGCTGCAAAACAGCTACCAAGATGCGATCCTCGTCCTCGTGTTTTTTCCCGCGGTCCCTCGAGCCCTGTAAAAGCCCCCATGAAAATCCGTAAAGCTGTCTTCCCGGTCGCCGGCCTCGGCACCCGCGTCCTGCCCGCCACCAAGGCGATGCCCAAGGAAATGCTGACCATCGTCGACCGGCCGCTGATCCAGTACGTCGTCGACGAGGCCAAGGAAGCCGGCATCGAGCATTTCATCTTCGTCACCGGCCGCAACAAGGGCGTGATCGAGGACCATTTCGACCGGATGTTCGAGCTCGACGAAACCCTGAAGAACCGCGGCAAGAAGGCCGAGCAGGAGTTGCTGGCGCAATTCCAGCCCGAAGCCGGCGCCATGAGTTTCACGCGCCAGCAGGCGCCGCACGGCCTCGGCCACGCGGTGTGGTGCGCCCGCGACATCGTCGGCGACGAGCCCTTCGCCGTGGTGCTGCCGGACGAACTGGTGCTGAACAATCCGGGCTGCCTCGCCCAGATGATCGCGGCCGCCGAAGCGCTCGGGCCGAAATCCAACCTGATCGCGGTCGAGGAAGTGCCGCACGACATGACGCATAATTACGGCATCTGCGGCGTCGGCGACCGCCATCAGACCGGCAACATGTTCAAGGTCGACGGCATGGTGGAGAAGCCGCCGAAAGGCACCGCGCCTTCCAATTTCTCGATCACCGGGCGCTATATCCTGCAGCCGGAGATCTTCAAGATCCTGGAAACCCAGGAGCGCGGCTCCGGCGGCGAAATCCAGCTCACCGATGCGATGATCGGCCTGGCGAAAACCCAGCACTTCTACGGCGTCGAATTCGAGGGCGAGCGGCACGATTGCGGCTCGAAGGCCGGCTTCCTGCGCGCCAACATCGCCTACGGCATGGCGCGCCCCGAACTGCGCGACGGGCTGCGCGCCGAGATGACGCGGTATCTGAAAGAATAGAGACCGGAAGCGCCAACTCCGTCATTGCGAGGAGCTCTTGCGACGAAGCAATCCAGTCTTGCTTCGCGGCCCTGGATTGCTTCGCTTCGCTCGCAATGACGGGGCTGGTGACACCGATCTAACTTAGGAGGCATCGGCGCCGATTATAGACCCGGTGCCCAGGCAAGGAATGAGGGCCCGAGCTTACGCCACCAGCGCCAGCTGCGCCCCAGTGGCGACCACCGACCGGTTGCGGCCCGCGGCCTTCGCTGCATACAGCGCCTTGTCGGCGGCTTCCACCAGGCCGGTGAAGTTCATGGCCGCCGTCGGCGTCAGGCTGGCGACGCCGACGCTGACGGTCAATGCGATCGGATCGGCCGGCAATTGCTCGACACCGCGGCGGATGATTTCCGCGACGGCAAGTGCTTCCTCGACCGACAGTTCCGGCAACAGCACCGCGAATTCCTCGCCGCCATAACGCGCCGCGCAATCGCCGGCGCGGCGCACCGAACCTTCGACGCAGCCCGCGATGGCGATCAGCGCCTGATCGCCGGGCTGATGCCCGAAGGCATCGTTGAAGGCCTTGAAATGATCGGCGTCGATCAGGAGCAGCGCCAGCGGCGCGCCCTGACGCACCGCGCGGCGCCATTCGGTATCGATCACTTCATCGAACTTGCGGCGGTTCTTCAATCCGGTCAGCGCATCGGTGGTCGCGAGTTCCTCGAGGCTGCGCTCGGCGCGCGCGCGGCGGCCGATTTCGCGGGCCAGAAACAGCGTCACGCCACCGACGAACCCGATCAGCGCCAGCATGATGGCGCCGATCCGGATCGCCTGTTTCTGCCACAGGTTGAAAACGCTGCTCCAGGGCGTTCCGACCAGCACCACCAGGGGCCGCATGCCGTCGACCCAGACATAGAGCCGGGAAATGTCGTCGATCGCCCCCGAACCCGAAAACGTGCCGCTGGGTTCGGCCATCACCTGCATGATGCCCGGTGAGTGGCTGAGGTCGCGGCCGATCACATCGAGATCGAACGGCGTGCGCATGATCAGGGTGCCGTCCCGCCGGATCACCGTGATGGTATCGTCGGGGCCGAGCCGCAGCCGTCCGAACAGATCATGGAAATAGCTGAAGCGGATCGAGCCCGCGACCACGCCGAGAAAACGGCCGTCGGCGGCCGAGATACGGCGGCTCAACACGATGGCATAGGCGCCACGATGCAGCATCGGGCGGCTGATGAACAGGCCCGCATTGGGCTTGTCGCGATGAACCTCGAAATATTCCTCGTCAGCGCGATTTTCGGGGACGGGATCGATCGTCGCGGCGTCGATGGTGACGTTGCCGGCGGCGTCGAAGACCTGAAGCGGCCCGAAATATTTCGCGGTCGCGGCATGGTCGAACAGGATCATCTGCCGGATCTGTTTGCTGACCGTGGTGATCTCCGGGATCAGCATGCTGCTGACCACCGCGCGCAGCGACAGGTCGTAAAGTTCGACGGTGCGGCTGATGTCGGAATCAATGCTCGATCCCAGATTCTCGATGGTGCGGCGCGCCAACTCTTCCTCGCCGCGGCGCATGTCGAGCATGACGCTGCCGCAGACCGCGGAGAAGCCAAGGATGGTCACCACCGACGAGACGATCAGCAATTTTGCCGACACCCGCCAGGGTTTGGAGACCGCCGTTTTTGGCCGCATGAACCGCATGGCACGTTCCCTAACATGCCGGAGACGTCCAAATCCTTGCGGCGGAGGCAAGTGACGACAGTCGTGCAACAATCAGTTAATGTGGAGTTTCGGAAACCATCGCAAAGCCGCGCGCCTTGCGAAGGTGACCTGAACTGGGCCGGTTTCGGATGCCGGCTTCGCGCACCGGACTTTCGAAAGAATCTCTCTACGACGATCGGCCGC
>JAQGJF010000972.1 GCA_028290765.1 Tardiphaga sp. | reverse complement strand
CAACCGCGGTTTGGCGGGATCGGCGATGTCGACCAGCGAGGCTTGGTTGAGCGGCTCCTTGCAGTCCTCCTGGATCGCTTCCGAATTGATCCAGGCGATCTTGCGATCCGGCATCGGGATCACGGTGTGCACCCCGATATTGGCGATGAACGGTGGCGACATCGAGAGCTGGCCGATCTTTTGCGGATGCGCCACATCCTTGATGTCGAGGATGACCATGCCGGCGCCGCCATAGGGCAGATAGGCGGTGTCGCCGACGATGAAGGCCGGCCCGTGCATCGAGGTGCCGGCCGGGGCGTCGGGGCTCTCGCCTTCCTTCTGGCCGGGCACCCACCAGCGCCCGGCTTCGACCGGATGCGCGGAATCGCTGATGTCGACGATGACGTAGATGTTGCCCTTGTAGCCCGGCATGATCGCCGAGAGGTGCATGTATTTGCCGCCCTGGTAACCGTTGCGGTGGGTGCCGCGCGATCCGGTCTTGTACTGGCCGAGCTTTTGCGGATTGAGCGGGTCCTTGAGGTCCCAAATCAAAACGCCTTCATCGAACGGCTTTTCCGGCTCGCCGCCCCAGCCCGGCGAGATCTTGGCGAGCGCCGTGATCATCTTGCCGTCCGCGATCTCCATCTGGTCGGTCGCGGCGTTGTCCGGGCCCGGAATCTCCTTGAGGACTTTCGGATTCTTCGGATCGGTGACGTCGAGAATTTGCCACCCCGGATCCCACAACTGACCGATATAGAGATACCAGCGATCGCCGACCTGCTGGACCGACATCTTGAAACCGGGCTTGTCGTTGAGATTGCTGTAGCCGACAGCCTCGACGTTGGAGCCGACTGAGCCCGACGGAATCGGATCCGCCACCGCCGGCGTTCCAACCGCGCCGCACAACAGGGCCGCGGCCATGCAGGCCATGCTTCGCCATCCCATCGCAGATCCTCCAAAGTTTGTTCTTGTTGACTTGTTATACCTTGAATGATGGTGGCCGGTCGAACCGCGGCACGGGATTGCTGCCCTGCGGTTCCAGGGGGCCATACCACCTGCGGGTTGCGCCGCTGCGCGATGCGTCGGTTTGGCGCAGCTTTCGCTGCCGTTCATTGCAAAACATTAATTCCCCGGCCAGCCAACCGTAAGGCGCGAGGTCTTATCTCCATCGCCAACAGGTGCCCTCGCGCACCCTTCCAGCCAAGGAGATTTCCTCTTGACCGATTATCGCGATACTTCCTCGACTCCCCCCGCCCGGCATCGTTCGCTGTTCTCGGCCCGCAAGCTCGCTCTGATGGCGACCGTCGTGGCCGGTCTCGGCGCCGGTGTCTACGGCCTCGGCGCTTCTGCCGACAGCTTCAGCCTTTTCACCAGCCCGGCACATGCGCAGGTCAACAACGACGTCAGCAAGGTCGCGCAGCCGACCGGCTTCGCCGACATCGTGCAGCGCGTGAAGCCATCGGTTATTTCGGTCAAGGTCACCATGGGTGACAAGACCGCCGACGCCAGCGACCGCAGCGACGACGGATCGGAACAGTCCGGCCCGCCGATGGAACGCTTCTTCCGCCAGTTCGGCGCGCCCGCGCCCGACGGCATGCCCCCAGGCATGCGCCAGCATCGCGGCGGCCGCGGCATCATGATGGGCCAGGGTTCCGGCTTCTTCATCTCGCCTGATGGCTATGCGGTGACCAACAACCACGTGGTCGATGGCGCCGACAAGGTCGAGGTCACCACCGACGGCGGCAAGACCTACTCCGCCAAGGTGATCGGCACCGACAAGCGCACGGATCTGGCGTTGATCAAGGTCGAGGGCGGCAGCGACTTCCCGTTCGCCAAACTCGCCGGCGGCAAACCGCGGATCGGCGACTGGGTGCTCGCGGTCGGCAATCCGTTCGGCCTCGGTGGAACCGTTACCGCCGGCATCGTTTCCGCCAGCGGCCGCGACATCGGCAACGGCCCCTATGACGACTTCATCCAGATCGATGCGCCGGTCAACAAGGGCAATTCGGGCGGCCCCGCCTTCAACATGCAGGGCGAAGTCGTCGGCGTGAACACCGCGATCTATTCGCCGTCCGGCGGCAGCGTCGGCATCGCGTTCTCGATCCCGGCTCCCACGGTGCAGAGCGTGGTGGCGCAGCTCAAGGACAAGGGCGTCGTCAACCGCGGTTGGATCGGCGTCCAGATTCAGCCGGTGACGTCGGAGATCGCCGACAGCATGGGCCTCAAGAAAACCGACGGCGCGCTGGTCACCGAACCGCAGGCCAATGGCCCGGCGGCCAAGGCCGGCATCGAATCCGGCGACGTCATCACGTCAGTGAACGGAGAAGCGATCAAGGATGCCCGCGAACTCGCCCGCACCATCGGTGGCCTTGCACCGGGTGCAGCCGTAAAACTGAACGTGCTGCACAAGGGCAAGGACTCGGTCGTGAACCTCACGCTGGGCGAGCTGCCCAACGCGCAGCAGGCGAAGGCGGACGTGGATCAGGGCAGCCAGGGCAGCGATGCGCCGCGGCTCGGCCTGAGCATCGCACCGGCAAGTTCCGTCGCCGGTGCCGGCAAGACCGGCGTCGTCGTGACCGGCGTCGATCCGAACGGCAAGGCCGCCGATCGCGGCTTCAAGGAAGGCGACGTCATCCTCGAAGTCGCCGGCAAGAGCGTGACCAATCCCGGCGACGTCCGCGATGCGCTCAAGTCCGCGCAGGCCGACAACAAGAACACCGTCTTGATGCGGGTTCGCTCCGGCGACGCCTCCCGCTTCGTCGCGGTGCCGCTCGGCAACGGCTAAGGTCTCCAATCGGCAGCATCGCTCGCGGTGCTGCCGGTTTCTTTCGCCTGCGCGAAGCAATCATCCGATGATGTACGGCGGAGCGACTGAACGCCGAATGACGAGCTGGTGCGGCAGCACGACGGTATCAGCTGGATGACGCCCGGAAATCAGCGACAACAGATTGCGCGCCGCGGCCTCGCCCATCTCGGCGAACGGCATGCGCACCGTCGTCAGCGGCGGATCAACATATTGACCCATATTGGTATCGCCGCACCCGATGATCGCGATGTCTCGCGGCACATCGAGCCCGAGCGCGCGGCATTCGGCCACGACACCGAGAGCCAGGATATCTCCGGTCAGCGAGACCGCCGTCGGCCGGGACCCGCCCGCGAGCAGCTTCTGCGCGGCGGCTCGCGTGGAATCGCTTTCATAGTCCTCGGTGACGACGCACCAGGCGTCGGGCAGCTCCAGGCCATGATGCCTGATGCGTCCGACAGCGCCGCGCATTCGATCGCGAATCGGCGGCGTGTTGTGGATCGGCCCGCTGAATACCGCAATTCGGCGATGCCCCTGCGCATAGAGGTGGTCGATCGCGGTTTCCAGCGCACCGGCATTGTCGAGCGCGATGCTTGGCCCCATCGGACGATCGAGCGAGACGTCCTGCGAAACGTAAGGCATCTTGTAACGTGCCAGAAGCGCCGGGAGCTCCGGCACGTGCTCCGATCCCGTGATCAGCAGGCCGTCGACACCGCGTTCGATCAGGGTGCGCGCCTGCGCAAGCTCACGCGCGGGGTCGCGCTCGCAACAACTGATCAACAGAGCGTAGCCGGCGCCGCCGAGCTCACGCTCGATCGCCGCGATGGTCGGCGCGAAGACCGGGTTGGAGATTGTCGGCACGATCAGCCCGATCGCACGCGACCGGCGCGAGATCAGCGAGCGTGCGAACTGGTTTGGAATGTAGTCGTGGCTGCGCAAAGCGCCCAGCACGGCCTCGCGACGATCGGCGGTGACCAGATCCGGATGGTTGAGCACCCTCGACACGGTCGCAACGGACACGCCTGCCGCGCGGGCGATATCCTTGACCGTGACCTTTGCCATGACCGCGTCGGCCGCGGTCTCGGCGGTAATACCGGCCCGCTTGCCGGCCGGCCGCCGCCGCGTGGTTCGGGTCGGGCGAACTTCTCTCATGGCCCGCCCCCGGCGAAAGCGAACCCGCCGCTCACGCCGCCGCGACGCGGTATTTCTGCACGTCGCGGAAGCGGCTCAGCAGATAGTCGCCCGACTTGATCGGCGCGTATTTTGCCGGATTGCTTGGAGACTGGCAGGTCGGAAGACAGGATACCATCGCGTTGTAATCCAGGTTGAAGAACATCGGGACGGAATAGCGTTCCTTGCCGGTGCGGTTGATGACGCGATGCTGGTTGGAGACGTAAACATCATTGGTCCAGCGCTGAAACAGATCTCCCAGGTTGACGACCAGCGTGCCCGGCACGAACGGCGCGCTGACCCATTCGCCGTCGCGCTTCTTCAGTTCGAGCCCGCCGATCGGATCCTGCAGGAGCAGCGTGATCATGCCGTAGTCGGTGTGCGGCGCGACGCCGAAAGCCTTCTCGTCGCTGACGGGCGGTTGCGGCGGATAGTGGAACAGACGCATCTGCACCATCGGCTTGGTGCAGTATTGCAGGAAGTGATCCTCAGGCATGTCGAGGCTCGCTGCGCAGACCTTCAGTAGCCGCAGGCCCAGGGCCTGAGCCTGCTCGAAATAGGTTTCCGAGGCCGTTCGCAACCAGGGGCAATCGGCCGGCCACTGGTTCGGGCCGTGCAGCGGCAACCCCGCCGCGACGTCAGGATCCGTCTCTGGCAAATCGACGCCGATCTCGTAGCTCTCCTTCAGATCGGCCGCAAAGCCCGGATGCTGATTGATTCCCTGCGGCATGAATCCGCGCCGATATTTCTCATCCATGCGATGCGCGAGCCGCTGCTCCACCGGCAGATCGAAATAGCGTTTCGTCGTCGCAAAGAGACCGTCGATGACGCTTTCCGGGATGCCGTGGTTGGAAACATAGAAAAACCCGGTGGTCAGGCAGGCCTGGCGCAGCTTGGCCGCGATCGGCGCAATGTCGCCGCCGTCATTTAGCGCCGTCAGGTCGAGGATCGGCATCTCGTCGGCGCTTGCGGAACGGACCGTGTCAGGCATCTGGATCTCCTTGTGTTGGTCGGGTTGGTTATGGTCGAAATCACGCACCCATCACCTGGTCGCCGGACGTGTCCATCCAGAACACGACACGGCGCCGCAACAGGCTGACGATGGCATGCAGGCCGACGCCGATCGCGGACAGGATGATGAGAATCGCGAAGGTCCCGGCCATATCGAAATTGAAGTTCTTCTGCAGGATCAGGTAACCGAGACCGGCCTTGGCGCCGACGAACTCGCC
>JAQGJF010000941.1 GCA_028290765.1 Tardiphaga sp. | reverse complement strand
AGCCGGCGGCATTCCTCGCCGGCCTTTGCACTGCTCGTCGACTCGCTGCGTTACCGTCGGCAGTAGCCCGAACTCTGCATCTCTCGGAGCCGAACCATGCAAACCTTGCCGCGACGAGGCCCCGAATCGACGATCGGGGCCTCGTGCGTTCAGTTATGCTGAGCCCGCACCGGCGATCTGCCGGAGCAGACGCTGAAGACGGACATCATTCCGCGATGAACGATGTTGTCTTGGTATTGGAGTCGTAGCGCAACCGGAGCACGTTGAACTTGCAAAGATCGACATTCTTCCAGAGCACGGACTCGTTGTAATTGGCCCAGTCCACCTTGATGTTCCAGACGCAGCCGTCGTCGTCCTCATCGAACTCGACATAGACGTTTTGCTGGTTCTGCAGGGTTTTCTCGAGTTCATTGTCCCATTCGTCGAGGCCATCATCCGGTCCGTTGAAGCCCAGAAATTTGATGGCATAGCCGGTCTCATTGACGACCGACACGTTGCGGCTGTCGGCCGCGAAAGATTGCGCAGCCGCGAGAGATATCCCCATCGCGATCAACGCGGACAAGATCAGCTTCATTTTAGCCCCATCATGAGTTGGATGCATCACGTCCTTGCCCGGCCGCGGTAACCGTGCCCTCGGCGATGCGTGTATTTCACATTATACCGATATTTGAGAAATAACAAACGCCTCCGCGCGATCGAAGAGTTAGCGATTCTGCCCTCGACGCCCTCGGCCGGCTACATCAAGGGGCACTTCCCGATGCAGTCCGGAGAGGTTCTGGGTTCACCTTTCCCGGTCAACAAGGAGGCCTGGTCCGCGGGCCCCGGCATGAGCTGGACGCCGCAGCTTGGGTCATGAAGGAGCTCAGCGCGGGCGCCCGTATAAAGCGATTAGTCGCCAATCAGTCCGACTATGCGATCTACTACAGGTTGAGTTTTCGACTGCTGTAAGCGCGCGGCGCCTTGCAACAGGAAGGAGGCCGTGCCGGAAACTTTCTTCAAGAACCCACGGCACGACCGCACAAAAAAGTTCCTTGGTGAAATTCTGCCGCAGCATTGAAGGCGTGCGAATGCACGATTTCGCTGCGAGTATTATTTCAGCAGGACTTCCTTCAGGAGTTTCACTTTCTTGTCGGCGACGCCTTCGATCAGCACGACCTTGCCGGCCTGGTTGTGATCGTCGAATTTGACGGGCGCGCCCATCACGTTGGTGAATTCGATCTTCTTGATGGCGTCGCGGATCGCGGTTGGATCGGTTGAACCGGCCTCCTTGATCGCCGTGAGGACGAGGCGCATCACGTCATAGCCCGCCCAGGTCTGCAGCACCGGCGTAGTCTTGTGCCGCTTTTCGACCTCGGCAGCGAAGGCCTTGTTCGCGGGAGTGTCGACCAGATAGCTGTAGGTCCAGGCCGTGATCGAGCCTTCCATGCCGCCTGCCTGGATGATCTGCAGGTTGTTGCCGCCGGGGTCGAAGCGACCGATATACGGGATTTTGACACCGAGCTGCATCGCGTTGCGCAGGAAGTTCAACTGGTCGCCAGCAAGCTGAAAGATCGCGATGGCGTCCGGCTTGCTCTGCTGGATACGCGTCAGCAGCGAGGTGAAATCGGGATAGCTCTGCGGATGGAAGTCGGTGGAAATTACCTCCAGGCCGTTCTTTTTCGCCACTGTCGTAAAGGCCGCGGCGCCGCCACGACCGAAATCGGTGTCTTCGCCGAGAATCGCAACGCGCTTGATGTTCGAATTCTGGCCGAGATACAGGCCCAGCGCCTGCATCATATCGTCGTCGGTCGGATTGATCCTGAAGGCCCACTCATTGCCGCCGATGCCGGACAGTTCGGTGATCTTCGGGCTCGAGGCGACGCCATCAACCAGGGGGATCTTGGCCGCCGCGATCAGCGGCATTGTCGCCAGTGTCGCCGAACTGCAATGCGCGCCGACGACGGTGACAACTTTCGCCTCGACCAGCTTGTTGGCGACGTTGACGGCCTCAGACGGATTGCAGCGGTTGTCGTAAGCGAGAAGTTCAACCTTCTTGCCCAGCACACCGCCAGCGGTATTCGCCTCATCGATCGCAAGCTGATAGCCCCAGCGCTGCCACATCGCCGGCGCTGCGGCGGGACCGGTATCGGGCACACTGGCGCCGATGACGATGTTTTGCGCATTCGCCGCCATCGGCAGCGCAAGCGAAAGTCCGATTGCCGCCGCCAGAGTCTTCATCAACATCGTCGTGCCTTTCTGTAATCGTTCATGTCGTCATCAACGCAAGATATGTGCCGCCGCGACCACATGACGTCGTCACGCTGTGCGGGCGTCGACGAACGGCGCGGATCGCGGCTGCCTCGGTAGCAAACGATGTCACGAGGCGGATGAAAACATTGTCGGAGGCGGGAGATAGCGATTAGCCAAGACCGCGCGAGCCCGAGCGGACTGGCATCGACGGCGTTGTCACTGGCAAAATCCATCGTTGTCTCGGTTACCCGCTTGGCATCCCATCATTGTTTCGATAATAGGAACATCGTTCCGAAACTAATTAGAGAAAACTTCGGCTGGCCTGTCAAGCAATCGACTGCTTACATTTGCGGCCCGGCTGCACAGATTGCAGCTCATCCAGGCGGCTGATCGGAGCGGCTTTGGCCGGACGGGCACGTTGACTTTTTCGGCTCCGGCCTCATACCTTCCACCAAAAGTGAACGCTGTTCCTCTTATCGGAATGTATAGCATGGGTGCGGAAAGTCAGTCGGTGGCGCGGGCGGTCGATATTCTCGAGTTGCTGGCCGAGCACGGTTCATTGGGCGTTCGTGATATCGCCCGTCGTATGGCGCTGTCTCCGACCATCGTACATCGGCTTCTCAGCACGCTGGCCACTACCGGTTTCGCCGAACAGGCGCCTGATACGCAAAAATACCGCATCGGCTACCGCGCGTTTCGGATCGGCTGCTCGTTCCTGTCGCAGAACGATCTCGATCGGGCCAGCACGCCCGAGCTTGTCGCACTGGCCGAGCAACATCAGGTCAACAGCTTTCTCGGCGTATTGCGCGACCACGCGGTGGTCTATCTCAAGGTCGTCAAAAGCAACGGCCCGATAGCGATCAATAACGCGCCGGGATCGCTGGCGCTGCCGCATTCCACCGCCTTCGGGAAGGTGCTGCTCGCCGCATTGCCTGACAAGCAGATCGCCGAAGTGATGGGGCGCGAGCCTTACAAGAAACTGACCAAGAAAACCAAGACGTCGCTGCGGGCGCTCTTGTCGGAGCTGCGTGAAGTGAGGGAGACCGGAATTGCGATCTCTGACGAGGAAAATCTCAACAATGTCTATTCAGTCGGCGCCGCGGTACGCGATGCAACCGGCACAGTGATCGCCTCCTTGAGCGGCGCTGTGCCGCGCCAGGGGTTGACGAAGCGCGACATCGATAATCTGTGCGGCTGGGTCAAGGACGCCGCCGACAGCGTGTCGCGCAAGATGGGCGCGCCGCTGGCCTCGCTTACGCCGCGCGGGCGCTAAGCCTGTTTCAGGGTGTCGAACACCTTCTGCAGATGCGCGGGATCGTTGACGCCGGACGCGACGATTTCGTCGATCCCGACGGAATCGTAGGACGCCAGGGCAGTCCTGACCTGGTCCGGCGTTCCGCTCGCGCTGTGACGCATCACGACGTCGTCGGTCACCAACGCGTTGACGGCGCCCCAATCTTCGCTGGCATAAGCAGCCACAAGTGCCTTCTGGTCGAGGATGCTGCCGGCCATCTCCAGATTGCGCGCATGGTGCTGGCCGCGCAGGATGAAGCCCAATGTCCGTCGCAGCCGATCGCGCGCGACCCTCTCATCGTCATCGGTAGAGACATAGACCAAAGCCGTCTTCTTGATCGAACGCCCAGCCGCTTGCTCACCCTTGCGAACCAGGCCGAGCGTCCAGCGGACGAACGCCGGCGACGTGGCCGCGCTGATCAGCACGCCGTCGGCGGCGGCGCCGGCGAGTTCGAGCATTTGCGGGCCTGAGGCTGCGAGGAAAATGGGAATGTTGCGGGCGCCTTTGGCGAGCCGGCGTCCGGATACGCGAAAACGGTCGCCCTTGAAATCCACGGTCTCGCCGCTCAGCAGCGCCCGGGCCACCCCGATCGCTTCGCGCATGGTGCCGAGCGGGTGTTCGGCGACGAGGCCGGCGGCCTCGAGATCGCGCGGCGCGCCGACGCCGAAACAGAGCTGCACCCGGCCGGGGAAATATTCGTCGAGCGTCGCTGCCGCCATGGTCGCGTAGACAGGATGTACCGAGTAGGGACTCATCGCCATTAGTGCGATCTTGACCTTGCTGGTTCCCGCCAGGGTCAAGGCCGACCGCGTGATTGGCTCACGCTGGAACAGATGAGAGGCCTGCCAGATCGTCGAAGCGCCGCCTCTGTCAGCGACCTCAATCATGGCGCGCAGTGCGTCGGGCGCCTCGCTGCCGTCGAACGACAATCCTAATTCGCTGGGCATTGTCACACGATCCTCGGGGTGATCTCTTCGGCGAAGAACTGCATCTGGTCGAGCAGTTCCTGGACGTCGTTGGCGGCGAAATACATGCCCAGCAGATGTGTCACGCCAGCGTCCTTCAGCCTGTGCACCTTCTCGACGATAGCGTCGGGGCTGCCGATCAGGTTGATATCCTCCATCGGCAGGCCGGCCTGTCCCTTGAGTGTCGATTTGGAGAGTGACAGAAGATGCTTGTGCATCTGGCTCTGCTTGTAGCGCGCCACGGCAGTTTCGTGATTCCTCGCGGCATGAACGATGTATTGTGGCGCTACCGCGATCTTTGCCGGATCGCGCCCGGCAGCGGCCGTCATATCCATCATCTGGCTGACCATGGCCTTCAGTTTGTCGGCCGGCATGCCGGCCGGAATCCATCCGTCCGCACCTTCGGCGACGCGGCGAATGTGGTTCTCGTTGTTGCCGCCGAAATAGATCGGCAGGTGTTCCTGCTTCGGCTTTGGGAAAAACTCGACATCCTTGTATTTATAATATTTTCCGTCGAAGGTGGCGTTGCGTTCCTTGAATAGCAGCTGTAGCGCCTTGACGCCTTCCTCGACCATGTCGCCGCGATGGACTCCGCCTTCGGGCCGCAGCGCGTCGAATTCTTCCTTGTAGGCGCCGACGCCGACGCCAATCTCAAGCCGGCCACCGCTGAAATGATCCAGCGTTGCGATCTGTTTGGCGAGCACGACGATGTCGCGCCGCATCGGCAGAACGAGGATGCCGGTGCCGAAGCGAAGCGTGGTGGTGTTGGCGGCAATGAAAGCATAGGTCATCAGCGGCTCCCAGAACCGCGGCGGCACCGGGAACTCCTCGCGCACGTAATGCTGGGTGGTCATGTGGTCATTGCCCCAGACCGAATGATAGCCGAGCTTCTCGGCGTGCTGTGCGATCTTGATCAGGGTTTCCGGAGTCGAGAACGGCATCGGATAGGTCAGGCCTTCCATGCCTGTCGGTAGGCCGGCGCTCAGGATCAGGCTCATGGTTCACTCCTGTCAGGCATGGTGTGCCTCACTTTGGGTTTATCGGTGAAAATTCTGGGTACGTTGGCCGTAACGCGCCGCGGTCGTGGCGTCGTGATCGATGGTGTGGTCGTCGCGCAGGATGACTCCGTAATCGCTGGCGGCTGCTGTTCGCGAGACCATGCCGAGATGAACGTCCTCGGCCACCCTGGCGGGGTCGCGATCGAGCGGATTGCCGAGGCCGCCGCCGCCGGGCATTTCGATGATGACGGACTCATGTTTCGCAATGGTCTGCTGGCCCTTGCTCTTGAGCGTTGCGCCGGAGCCGAGCGATAGCGTGCCGGCCATGCCATTGCCGCCGCCGTTGCGGCCGCGCGCGGGATACAGCACGCGGTCGTAGTTGGCGCTGATGGCGAAAGCGGCGTCATCGAGGGTAATGACTTCCATTACCTGGCCAAGGCCACCGCGATATTCGCCGGCACCGCCAGAATCGATGCGGTATTCCTTGCGGCGGACCAGCAGCGGCGACATCGCTTCCGTCACTTCAACAGGAACGTTGCGGACGCCGCTCGGGAAGGCGGTGGCGGATAGTCCGTCCTTGCCGGGCCGTGCGCCGGTGCCGCCGGAATGGAACGACATGATGTTGAAGACGCGGGCCTTCATCATTTCCGTCGAGTCGGCGTCGATCTGGCTGGAGCCGCCGAAGGCGAACAGGTTCCATAGGCAGGAGGTGCCTTCCGCCGGCACCTGATTGTCCAGCGCCTGGTTCAGGCAGCCGATCACCAGATCGGGCAGCATCTGGCCGACGACGTGGCGCGTCGCGACCGGAAGCGGATGTTGTGCGTTGAGAATGCAATTCTCCGGCGCGTGCATGCGCAGCAGCGCCAGAGATCCCTCATTGTTTGGAATCTTCGGCGCGATGATGCATTTTACACCAAAACTGGCATAGGCCTCAGTATAGCAGAACGGCACGTTGATACCGAAGGAGGAGGGCGGCGACGTCCCGGTGAAATCCACGTCGATGCCGTCATCGCCGATTGTCATCGTCGCCACGAGGTCAAGCGGCTTGTCATAGCCGTCGACGCGCATACTGTTACGGAAGGTACCCTTTGGGAGCTTGCGGATCGCCTCGAGCGTTGCGGTCCTGGAACGCTCTAGGATGTGCGCGCCGAGCAGTTCGAGGGTCTCGATACCGAACTCGTCCATCATGTTGAGCAATTGCCGGCTGCCGACGTCGTTGCAACCCGCCAGCGAGTAGATGTCGCCGATCACCTGAACCGGCTCGCGAACATTGGCCTTGACGATGTCGAGCAACGTCTCGTTGGTGCCGGCAGCGCTGGCAAAACGCATGATCGGGACGTACAAGCCCTCCTCGAAGATCTGGCGCGCATCGGGTCCCATACCGCGTCCGCCGATGTCGATGACGTGGCAGGTACTGGCGAACAGCGCGACCAGCACCTGCTGGCGGTACACCGGCGTTACCACGGTGAAATCGTGCAGGTGCCCGGTGCCTTTCCAGGGGTCATTGGTGATGAAGATGTCGCCGAGCTTCATCGTGGCGGCAGGAAATTTGTCGAGGAAGTGAACCACCGCGCGCGCCATCGAATTGACATGGCCCGGCGTGCCGGTGATCGCCTGCGCCAGCATGTGGCCGGCGGTGTTGAACACGCCCGCGGAGACGTCACCGGCCTCGCGCGTCGATGTGCTGAAGCCGATGCGGATCAGCGTCTGGGCCTGTTCCTCGACCACCGAGATCAGACGATCCCACATGATTTGCTGATGGATCACGAACATCGGATCCTCGGTATGGGGCGGGTGTCCATCCATGGTCAGCTCCTGTTCATCACGATGCTGCCGAGCGCATCGATTCGCGCGGAGAAACTCTCCGTTACCAGCGTCGTTGTCTCGTCCTCGACGATCAAGGCAGGCCCGGTAATGGTCGATCCAGGTGTCAATGCGCTGCGATTATAGAGCGCGATGCGTTCGAGCTGGCCGGTTGGCGGATCGATGACGTCGACGTAATCGGCGGGCTGTGCAACGTGATCCAATGGGGCAGGCGGGCAAAGCTTGATCGGAGCGCCGATGGTGGCCAGCCGCAACGACCAGCTGAGCACTTCGACGTCGAGATCTGGAATCCGGCGGCCGAACTGCTGCTCGTAGTCCGCAACGAACAGGCGCTCCAGTTCCGTGACTGAATTGACGTCCAGTTCGCCGCCGGAGATTTCCACCGTCAATTCGTGGCCCTGGCCGCGATAGCGCATGTTGGCGGTCCAGCCCTCGGTCAACGGCGCGACCGGCGAGCCGAGCCGGACGACAGCTTCGGCCTCGCTACGCATCTCCGCACGCAACCTGTTCAGGCCTGCGAAATCGAAACCAGCATCGAGACGCGTGTAGCGTGTGCGCACCACCTCATAAGCGATCGGTGCGAGCAGGAAGCCAAATGCCGAGCCGACGCCGGCACCGGCCGGCACGATCACGGTGGAAATACTCAGCTTTTCCGCGAGCCGCGCGGCGTGAATCGGTGCGGCGCCGCCAAATGCGATCATGACCCGGCTGGAGAGTTCGCGGCCGCGCTCCACGGCGTGGACGCGCGCGGCATTCGCCATGTTCTCTTCGACGACTTCCGTGACGCCCAGTGCCGCGGTAGTCGCATCGAGCTTGAGAGGCAGGCCAACCGAAGTTGTTATCGCCGACACAGAGGCTTTCGGATCGAGCTGCATCTTGCCACCCGCAAACCGATCGACCTGAATTCGGCCGAGCAGCACATTGGCATCGGTCACGGTGCCGTCAAGGCCGCCGCGACCATAGCAAGCTGGTCCCGGCTCGGATCCTGCGCTGGCGGGTCCAACTTGGATACGCATGAGATTGTCAACATGAGCGATCGAGCCGCCCCCGGCACCGATCTCCACCATCTCGATGACGGGAACCCGGATCGGAATGCCGCTGCCCTTGAGAAAGCGATACTGCCGGGCGACTTCAAACGAGCGCGAGAAGTGCGGTTGACCATTGTCGATGAGGCAGATCTTCGCTGTCGTGCCGCCCATGTCGAACGACACGATATGATCGTGACCACGCTCCTGCGCGATATGGCTAGCGAGAATCGCGCCGCCGGCGGGGCCGGATTCGACGAGGCGGATCGGAAAGCGCCGCGCGATTTCCACCGTGGTCAGGCCGCCGGCAGAGGTGATGAGGAAGATCGGGCAGACAAATCCACGCTCGGTCAGCGTGTCCTGGAGCAGTTTGAGATAGCGATCCATGACCGGCTGCACGTAAGCATTGGCACACGCCGTCGACCATCGCTCGTATTCGCGCATCTCCGGACAGACTTCGCTCGACATTGTCACCGCGATGTCGGGCGCAATCTCGCTCAGGATATCCCGGCTGCGTATCTCGTGAACCGGATTGGCATAGGAATGCAGATAACCCAGCGCGACACTGCTGACGCCTTCAGCGCGCAACATGGGAATGAGCTCGGCGAACGCCTGCTCGTCGAGCGGCTCGATGATGCGACCGGTAGCGTCGATTCGCTCCGCAACGGAGAGCCGGAGATTGCGCGGTACCAGCGGCGCCGGTTTGTCCATGAAGATGTCGTATTGCTCGAAGCGGTGCTCATAGGCCATCTCGATCGAATCACGGAACCCCCTCGTCGCCAGCAGCGCGGTGCGGGCGCCCTTGCGTTCGATAATGGCATTGGTAGCCAGCGTGGTGCCGTGAATGATCAGGCCGAGATCGGACGGTCGAAGCGCCGCGTCGCTCAGGATCAATTCGATGCCGGCGAGCACGCCAAGTTCCGGCGCGGACGGGGTCGTCAGAACCTTCCGGCTGAATCGCTTGTCCTCGACCTCGAGCGCGAAATCCGTAAATGTGCCGCCGATGTCGACAGCCAGGCGAGCGGACGTCATTCCTCAATCGTCTCCTTGATATTGCCGCCGAGATAGGCTTCGCGAATACGCGGGTCCTGGCGAACCTCGGCGGCGGGGCCTTCGAGAAATTTCTTGCCGAGCTCCATCACGATCGCGGTGTCCGAGACCAGCAAAGCGCCGTGGACGTTCTGCTCCACCACCAGCACGGTAAC
>JAQGJF010000936.1 GCA_028290765.1 Tardiphaga sp. | reverse complement strand
GAGCAGTTCCGACATGCGCTGGCCGATCACGCGCGCGATGACGTCGTTCGGGCCGCCCGCCGGAAACGGCACGATCAGCTTGATGGGCTTGTCGGGAAATTCCTGCGCCGATGCCAATACCGGCGATAGCAACACCGACAATCCGAAAAGCAATCTTGCTGCAATTTTCATAGTTTCTCCTGGCGCAGAGTGCCGTCGTCTGTATGACCCGCCGCCGATCACACCCCGAAAATCTTGGCGTAGCGCGCCTTGATCTCTTCGCTCTGCGCCTGCACTTCTGCGGGATCGGCCTTCAGCAATTTGATGCTCGACAACGGGACGTGACCGGCTCTTTCCTTGACCAGCGCGTGGAACGAGCGATGGGCGAACACGTCGACCAGCATCAGCTGCGTCTCGGCGCTGAGCAGAAAACTCTGGAACAGCCGCGCCGCGCTGGGATTCGGCGCGCTGCGGAACACGCCGCTCGGCACGATGATCAACGGTGAGCCTTCGGCCGGAAACACCACTTCGACCGGCTTGCCATGGTCCTTGAGCAGCACGAGATTGTAGTCGTTGCCGTCGGCCATGATGGCGCGCTCGCCGAGCAGGATCTTTTTCGGCGGATCGGCGGCCGACTGCACCTGCATGACTTTTTGCTGGGCGAGCTTTTCGAGATAGGGCCATCCGAGATCGCGCTTGAGGACGAAGGTCGCGGTCATGATGGCACCGCTGTAGCCGGGGTGGCCCTTGACGATCTTGCCCTGCCATTTCGGGTCGAGCAGATCCGCATAGCTTCTCGGCGCGTCTTCCTTCTTCACCAGGCTGGTGTTGTAGCCGATCACTTCGAGCCAGGCGCAGGAGGTCGCGAACAGGCCATCGGCGTCGAACTGGTCGGCGGGAAAATGCTTCGCGACATCGTCGGGCAGATAGGGCGCCAGCCAGTCGTTCTTCTTCCAGTCGAGGAAATGCGCCGGATCGGTGCTGTTGACGACGTCGACCGCATTGATGCGGCTGGATTGTTCCTGGCCGATGCGCTGGTAGATCCGCTCGGCGCCCGATCGTTCGACCCGCACCGCGATGCCGGGATATTTCGCCTCGAACGCCTTGCCGAGCCGCTCGGCGACGTTGAGCTCGAGCGCAGAGTAGAACGAGACCTTGGCTTCCTTACGCGCGGCTTCGATCAGCGCTGGCGTGACTTCGCTCGGCGGCGGCGCCGCGGCCCTGAGCGGCTGCGGAACGAACGCGCCCGCCGCCAAGGCGGTCGATGCCTTCAAGAATTTGCGCCTCGACCATGGTCGGTTTCGCATGGAGCCTCCCTTGAGCCACGCAGCCGTTGGCCGGCTGTCGCGTGATAACGAGTGTAGCAGGTCTATACGCCGGCGACAGCCGGGGTTTCGCGCAGCGGATCATCGGCGAGCTGAAAGCGCTCGAAGCGGTGCAATTCTTCCTCGATACGGCGTTTCAGGTCCTTGCGCGGGCGCTTGCCGATCCAATTCCATTTCTGCATCAGCAATTTCTGCTTCTGGCGATCGGTCTTGAGGTCGATGGCGGCGACGATGTAGCCGTCCACCAGCACAGGCAGCGCGAAATAGCCGAACAGCCGCTTCTCCTTCGGGATATAGGCCTCGAAACGATGCTCGTAGTCGAAGAACAGATGGGTGCGCTTGCGCTGAATCACGAGCGGATCGAACGGCGAGAGAATGTGGACCATCCCGGATGCGGCATCGCCGGCGGGCTCGAGCACCTCCGGGCGGGCCCAGTGCTCCAGCTTTCCGGCGCCCTCCAGCGCCACCGGCACCAGTTCCCGGCGGCGGAGTCTCGCTTCGATCAGCCGCCGCACCGCCGAGTTGCTCGGCGCATCGAGATGGCAGATCGAATCCAGGCTCACGATCCCCTGCGACCGCAAGGCGCGGTCGAGCAGATAGCTGGAGATCTCGGTTGCCGAGGCGGCTTTCGGCGATTTGTCCCAGCCGAAATGCCGGTCCATCAGCTCATAGGTCTTGAGCATGCCGCTGCGTGCGCTGATCGTCAGCACGCCGGTATAGAACGCCAGTTGCAGCGCCCGCTTCGACGGCTTGCGGCTGGCCCAGGGATGATCCTTGTCGACCAGCACGTCGTCCTCGATGTCGCGGATCGTCAGCGCGCCATCCTTCTTGATCAATCTCAGCACCTTGCGCAGATCGGCCGGCTTCACGGAGTTGAACCGGTTGTTCGGTTCGCGCCGGTGCTGCCGCATGTCGGCCACGAAGAATTTGAGATCCCGGGTCGGCACATAGGACAGCGCGTGGGTCCAGTATTCGAACACGGTCTTGTCGATGCTCTGGGCCTGGCGCAGGTCGGTGCGCCGATAGGCGGGAATGCGCGTGAACAGGACGTGGTGGTGGGACCGCTCGATCACGTTGATGGTGTCGATCTGCACATAGCCGAGATGCTCCACCGCGGCCGCCGTCGCCGACGGGCCGTCGCCGAACGGTGCCGTGCTGTCGAGCCGCTGGGCGTGGAGCCAGATGGGTCTGGCCTGGGCCTTGGTCAAAGGGTGGGATGGGCTGGTACGGGACATGGCGCGGGAATGTAGCCGGATTCGCACGGTTGGGTAGGCAGTCCCACGGTTTGCCCACGCCGCATCCAGGGCCGGGCGGCGCTTGTGCACATAATTTCTACAGGCGTGCTCAAATCGTGGGATCGGCTGATCCAACTTTTTGTACGCCCGCAGACAAGCTTTCCGCGCCCGGCCGACCGTAGGCTCGCCTTCGAACTGGAACATGGCATGCGCCATGCAACATCGAAGGAGTGGTCACATGCAGATGTCGTTTTTTACGGAGTTCCGATGGCGCCATGCGGCTTTGGGCGCGATCCTTGTCGCCGGCCTCTGTGCACCGATCGCGGCCGACGCCGCGCCTGCCGGCTGCGCGGCGCTGCAGACGAAATATCCCGACCTCAAGGGCAAGACACTGGTCAACGCCATCAACCCGCACACGCCGGGCTATGAGGCGATCGATCCGAAAGATCCGAGCAAATATGTCGGCTTCGACATCGACCTCGGCGAACAGATCGGCGAGTGCCTCGGCTTCAAGCTGACCTACAAGGCGGTGACCTTCGCCGCGCTGCTGACCACGCTGGCGGCCGGCCAGGCCGACATCGTGATCTCCGACATCTACGCCACCGAAGAACGGGCCAAGGCGGCCGACTTCATCACCTATTCGAAAGTGTTCGACGGCGTCCTGGTCGCCAAGGGCAATCCGAAGAAGATCGACGGCATCAATTTGTCGATGTGCGGCGCGGCGGCGGCCGAGAATACCGGCTATGTCGAAGTCCCGCTGATCCAGGCGCTGATGCCGCAATGCAAGGCCGCGGGCAAGCCCGAGCCGACCATCCAGCTCTACGACAACAACGCCAACTGCATCCAGGCGATCCTCGCCGGCCGCGCCGATACCTATGTGAACGACGTCAACACCGTCGATCAGGCCGTGAAGGCCTATCCCGACAAGCTGGAGAAGGCGCTCGCGGTGACGATTCCCTATTCGGTCGGCATCGCTGTTCCCAAGAACAAGACCGACTTCCGCGATGCCGTGATGGCGGCGCTGATCGAGGTTCAGAAGGCCGGCATCCACATGGACCTGCTCAAGAAGTGGCAGCTCGACGTCAACAACTTTGAAGAACCGCGCATTCTCTCGGTCAAGTAAGGCTCTTTCGGTCAAAGTATGCTGCTGTTCTTCCACTATCTCAGTATGCCGTACCTGCTCGAGGGCATCGAGTTCACCATCGCGGTGACTGCTCTCGGGCTCGGCGGCGGACTGGTCCTGGGTGTTGTCCTCGCGGCGATGCAGCTCAGCCGTTTTCAGGTGCTGGCGGCCTTCGCCCGGGGCTACACCGTGATCTTTCGCGGCACGCCGCTGATCCTCCAGATGGTGTTTGCCTATGACGCACTGCCTCACCTCGGTATCAAGCTGAGTGCGATCGGTGCCGCCGGCCTGGCGCTGGCGGCGAATGAGGCGCCCTTCATCGCCGAAATGCTTCGCGCCGGGGTACTCGGTGTCGACCGCGGGCAGATCTCCGCCGGCCAGGCGCTGGGCATGACGCCCGGATTGCTGATGCGGCGCATCATCGCGCCGCAGGCGATCCGCACCATGATCCCCGCCTTCGGCAACGAAACCGTCAGCGCCCTGAAGAATTCGTCGCTCGCCAGCGTGATCTCGGTGCAGGAGCTGACGCTGCGCAGCACCCAGCTGGCCTCTTCGACCTTCGACTTCTTTTCGATCTTCTTCGCGTCCGGACTGATCTATCTGGTGCTCACCGGCGCCGTCAGCGTCATCCAGCTGTTCGTGGAGCGGGCGCTCGATCTCGACCGGCCGGCGACGGAGAATCGCTTTGCCCGTTTCATGCCCTGGTACCGCGCGCCATTGCTGCTGGAGCCGGCCGGCGCGGAATCGCCTTCTCCTGCCGGCGTGGGCGAGGTTATCCCCTTCGCAGCGCTGCCTAACGGCAAAGCGTCGCGGGCGGACCGGACCAAGCGATCGGCGACGCTGACGCAGAACGACGTGGTGGTCGACGTCGCCGGTCTCTATAAAGCCTATGACAAGCAGGCCGTCCTGGCCGGCGTCGACATGACGGTCCGTGTCGGCGAAGTCATCGCGCTGCTCGGCCCCAGCGGGTCGGGCAAGAGCACGCTGCTCCGATGCATCAATCATCTGGAGGGCTGGGATGCCGGCACCGTCAAGATCGGCGGACGGCGCATTGGATTTCGCGAAGACGGCAAGGCGCTGTCGCCGCGTGACATGGCCAATGAGCGCGCCAGCGTCGGCGTCGGCATGGTGTTCCAGCAGTTCAATCTGTTCGGCCATCTGACCGCGCTGGAGAATGTCGCCGGCCCCTTGCGCTGGGTGCATGGCGTCTCACGGGTCGACGCTGAGCGGCGGGCGCGTGAACTGCTCGAACGCGTCGGCCTCAGCCACCGCGCCGACGCGCTGCCGCGACATTTGTCCGGCGGCCAGCAGCAGCGCGTCGCGATCGCACGCGCCATCGCGCCGGGTCCCACCGTCCTGCTGCTCGACGAGCCGACCTCGGCGCTCGATCCGGAACTGGTCAATGAAGTGCTGGAAGTGATCCGGCGGCTGGCGGTCGAGGACGGCCTGACCATGATCATCTCGACGCATCAGCTGCGTTTCGCCGACGAAGTCGCGGACCGCGTGGTGTTTCTCTCAGGCGGCTCGATTGTCGAAGAGGGACCGGCGCATGAGGTCCTGACCAACCCGCGCAATCCGCTCACGGCCCGCTTCCTCAGCGCGATGGAAGCCGACAGGGCGCCGGAGAAACTGTCATGACCCACATTCGATCGTTTTCGCCGGAGCCCCTCACATGAAGCATCATCTCCTGCCGGTCTCGCCCAAGACGGTTCACTGGGGCTATTTCAGCAAGAAGGTCGCGCCGGCCCTGACGCTGCGCTCCGGAGATCGCGCGACGATCGAGACGCTGACGCACCACGCCAATGACGATTACGAGCGCATGATCGCGGGTGATCCGGGCGCGGAAAGCGTGTTTCACTGGACCCGCGAGCACAAGGCCGTGGCTCGCCGCGGCTCCGGCCCCACCGAAGGGCCGTTCATCCGCGGATCCGGCGAAGGCATCGGCGTGCATCTCCTGACCGGGCCGGTGGCGATCGAGAACGCCGAGCCGGGTGACGTGCTGGAAGTTCGCATCCTGGACGTCCGGCCGCGTCCCGCCTGCCACGCCTGTCATGCAGGACGTTGCTTCGGCTCCAATGCCGCGGCGAATTGGGGCTTTCACTATCACGACCTGATCGAGGAGCCGAAGCCGCGCGAGGTCATCACCATCTTCGAACTCGATACGTCCGGCGAGCCGTTCGCGAAGGCGGTCTACAATTACGTCTGGACGCCGCAGACCGATCCGGACGGCATCGTGCATCCGACCATCGATTATCCCGGCGTGCGGGTCGATCACGCCACCATCACCAAGCGTGAGAACATCCTCACCAGTGTGAAAGTGCCGGCACGGCTGCATTTCGGCACCATGGGGCTGGCGCCGTCTGAGGCCGATTTCGTCAGTTCGATCCCGCCGAGCTATACCGGCGGCAACATCGACGACTGGCGGGTCGGCAAGGGTGCGCGGATGTATTATCCGGTGGCGGTGCCCGGCGCGTTTTTCTCGGTGGGCGACCCGCATGCCGCGCAGGGCGACAGCGAACTCGGCGGCACCGCGATCGAGACCTCGCTGACCGGGGATTTCGAATTCATCCTGCACAAGCACCGCGATCTCGGCGGCACGGTGCTGGAAGGCCTCACCCACCCGATGCTGGAGACCGACCAGGCCTGGTCGGTCTACGGCTTCAGCTATCCGAACTACCTCGCCGAACTCGGCGCCAATGCCCAGACCGAGATCGCCAATCATTCGAGCCTCGATCGCGCGATGCGCGACGCGTTCCGAAAGCTCCGGCGGTTTCTGATGACGGTGCACCATCTGAGCGAAGACGAGGCGATCTCGCTGATGTCGGTGGGGGCGGATTTTGGCGTGACCCAGGTCGTCGACGCCAATTGGGGGGTTCACGGCACGATCCGCAAGAATGTCTTCAGATGCGACTAACGCTCTGACAGACATGGGCTTTCGGACCGATTCGACCTGTCCGGCGGTGACTTTGTCGCAGCCGGCGGGGAAATTTTTACCGCATCTTTGGCACGGAGGTTGCTTCGATTTCCCGGTCTGGGGTCGATGCATGAGCTTTCGTCCGTTCACGAGTGAATCGTATTCCGAAGACGACCGCCCGGAGGCGTGGCGGGACGTACTGAACGCGGTCGGTCTCCAGCCGGCATCGGCCACCGCACTTTATCGCGGACATGCCACGGCCTCGCGCCGCAGTTCCCATGGCGTCGCGCTGGTCCGGCTGTCGGCCGGATCGCAGGCTATCGCACCGCTGCCGCATCTCGCCGACGATCTGCCGATCGTGTTGCTGCCGATCGAGGACGGCGTCGCGTTGAAGACCGGCGCCAGTCACCAGATCGTTTCTGTCGGCCATCTCCTGCTGCTGCCGCGACGGGGCGACTGGAGCGTGACGTTTCAGCGCGACATGCGGGCCGTGGTGTTGTCGGTGACCTCCGACGCGTTCCACGGCCGCAAGATCGGCCGATCGGGATTGGACGAAATTCGCGTGGTGGCGCCCGGCGGTTTTGCCGATGTGTTTTCGCGGACGCTGGAATCGGCGGCGCGATCGCTCGAGACGCTCTCGGATGTCGAATGGGCAGCGGTGGCGCAGAGCCTCGCCGACCTGTTGCCGACATTCCTGACGCAGCGCGCGACGCCGGCGACGGACCCGGGCGGCACCGCGACGCAAGCGGCGATCCTGCATCGCATCTGCCAGGTGATCGAACGCAAGCTCGACGATCCGGATCTCACGCCAGCCAGGGTCGCCCAGGCCGAGGGAATATCCGAGCGCTACCTGCAAAAGCTGTTCGAGGGCACCGGTTCCAGCTTCACGCATTATGTGCGCGAACGCCGGCTGCAGCGCAGTTCGGCGGACCTGTCTAATCCGGCGGAGGCGCATCATTCGATCTCGGAGATCGCCTTCCGCAACGGGTTTAGCGATTCCGCGCATTTCAGCCGCGCGTTTCGTCATCGGTTCGGGCTGTCGCCGCGCGAATTCCGCCAGCATGAGATCGAGCGCGCGACGTCATCCTCAGCAGCCGTCGGGCAACGTGGCTGGCCGCAGGATGCGCTGGCGCAATTGCGCAGCCATCATCCCGCGGCGGTGGCTCGAAAGAGCACCGAGCCGGTGGAGGCCGATGCGGTTTGCCGCAGCCCCGAGGGCGACCACAACCACCATCACCTTTCGGTCGAAGCGGCGCGGGTGCATTGGGGCTATTTCAGCCGGTCGCTGACGCCGCAAACCGAAATCAATTCCGGCGACACCATCACCATCGAGACCCTGACCCAGCATGCCTCCGATGATCCGGATCGGATGATCGCGGGCGATGCCGGTGCCGAAAGCGTCTTCCATTGGACGCGCGACACCAAGAATGTCGATCGGCGCGGCGCCGGCCCGATGGATGCCTCGGTTTACGGGCGCGGTGCCGGCGAAGGCTTCGGAGTTCACATCTGCACCGGTCCGGTGGCGGTGAAGGACGCGCAGCCCGGCGACGTGCTCGAGGTTCGCATCCTCGACATCGTACCGCGTCCGAGCCGCAATCCTGATTTTGCCGGCCGGGTGTTCGGCAGCAGCGTGGCGGCGTGGTGGGGCTATCACTATGGCGAGTTTCTCAACGAGCCGCGGCCGCGCGAAGCGGTGACGATCTATGAAATCCTGAACGAGAAGAAGGGCCCCCACGCCCGCGCGCTGTATTCCTACCGCTGGGAGCCGCAGACCGATCCGTTCGGCGTCGTTCACACGACGTATGATTATCCCGGCGTTCCGGTGGCGCCCGGCTCCGTCAAGCGAAGGCACGTGGTGCTCGAGGGTATTCGAATTCCGCTGCGCCCGCATTTCGGTGTGATCGCGGTGGCGCCGCGCGAAGTGGATTTCGTCGATTCGATACCGCCGTCCTATTTCGGCGGCAATCTCGACAATTGGCGGCTTGGCAAGGGGTCGACGGTCTATCTGCCGGTTTCGGTACCCGGCGCCTTGCTGTCGGTCGGCGATCCGCATGCGACGCAGGGCGACGGTGAACTGGGCGGCACCGCCATCGAATGTTCGATGACCGGCACCTTCCAGCTCATTCTGCACAAGAAGGCCGATCTGGCTGGGCGTGCTTTTGCCGACCTCACCTATCCTTTGATCGAGACCGAAACCGACTGGGTGCTCACCGGGTTCAGCCACCCGAACTATCTCGCCGAGTTCGGCGCCAACGGGCAGAGCGAAGTCTATGCCAAATCGTCACTCGACCTTGCCATGAAGGATGCGTTCCGGAAAATGCGCCGCTTCCTGATGAACATCAAAGGGCTGACCGAGGATGAAGCGATCGCGTTGATGTCGGCGGCGGTGGATTTCGGCGTGACGCAGGTGGTGGACGGCAATTGGGGCGTTCATGCCATCCTGAGCAAGAGCCTGTTCGAACATGCCCCGCGATCGTAATTAGTCAGGACCCCCTCCGTTGAAATTTCACATGCTCCAAGGCGGGCCGAAGCCGGTCGCGCCGTTCAGCCACGCCGTCGAGACCGATGGTTTTGTGTTCGTCACC
>JAQGJF010000087.1 GCA_028290765.1 Tardiphaga sp. | reverse complement strand
TTCGGGAAGACGGCGCGAACGCCATGCTGCACCCGGCCCTCGGTGTTGACGTAGAAGCAGTACTTCTCGGTGTAGGAGGCGCCCGGCAGGATGACGTCGGCGCGGTGCGCGCCGCGGTCGCCATGGGTGCCGATATAGACCACGAAGGTGCCGTCCGGCATCTTGACGTCGTCGGCACCCAGCAGGAACAGCACGTCGAGCGTGCCGAAAGTCATCATCTGGGCCGCGCTGAGACCGCCTTGGGAAGCGGCAAAGCCGATATCGAGCGCGCCGACCCGCGACGCGGTCGGCTGCAGCACCGCAAAACCGTTCCAGCCGTCCTTGATCGCACCGATGCCGGTCGCGAGCTTGGCGGCGAGCGCCAGCACGGCCGCGCCGTCATGCCGGCTTGTCGCGGCGGCGCCGACCAGCACGATCGGGTTCTTGGCGCTCTTAAGCACCTCGGCAAAGGAATGTTTGCCGGCCGCGAGATCGGTCAGCGTCTCGGTACCCGCGCCGATATGATCATAGGCGTAAGTGAGATCGGCCTTCTCGCCGATCACGCCGATCTTGAGCTGGCCGGTGCGCCAGCGCTTGCGGATCCGCGCATTGAGAACGGCGGCTTCCTTGCGCGGGTTGGAGCCGACGATCAGCAGCGCGTCGGCCTGTTCGATGCCGGCAATGGTCGGATTGAAGATGTAGGAGGCCCGGCCGGCCTTCGGATCGAACGCGTCGCTGCCCTGCGTCGCCAGATTGACCGAGCCGAACTTCGCCAGCAGGTCCTTGAGCGCGAACATTTCCTCGACCGCCGCAAGGTCGCCGGCCACGGCGCCGATGCGCTTGCCGTCGATACGGCCGGCCTTCGCCGCGATGGCGCCGAACGCCTCGGCCCAGGACGCGGCGCGCAACTTGCCGCCTTCACGGATGTAGGGACGGTCGAGCCGCTGGGTCCGCAAGCCATCGACGACGTGGCGGGTCTTGTCCGAAATCCATTCCTCGTTCACGGCCTCGTTGACGCGCGGCAGGATGCGCATCACTTCACGGCCACGGGTATCGACCCGGATCGCCGAGCCGACGCCGTCCATGACGTCGATCGACTGGGTCTTGCCGAGCTCCCATGGCCGCGCCGCGAACGCATAGGGCTTTGAGGTCAAGGCGCCGACCGGACAGATGTCGACCAAATTGCCCTGCAGTTCCGAGGTCAGCGCACTTTCCAGATAGGTGGTGATCTCCATGTCCTCGCCGCGCCCGGGGGCGCCCATTTCGGGCACGCCGCAGACTTCGGAGGCGAAACGCACGCAGCGCGTGCACTGGATGCAGCGGTTCATCGAGGTCTTGACCAGCGCACCGAGATACTTGTCCTCGACCGCGCGCTTGTTCTCGGCGAAACGGCTGGTATCGACGCCGTAGCCCATCGCCTGGTCCTGCAGGTCGCATTCGCCGCCCTGGTCGCAGATCGGGCAATCCAGCGGATGGTTGATCAGCAGGAATTCCATCACGCCTTCGCGCGCCTTCTTCACCATCGGCGACCGCGTCGAGATTTCCGGCGGCTCGCCCTTGGGGCCAGGCCGGCAATCGCGCACGCCCCAGGCGCAGCTCGCCACCGGCTTGGGGCCGCCCTTCACCTCGACCAGGCACATCCGGCAATTGCCGGCGATCGACAGCCGCTCGTGGTAGCAGAAGCGCGGAATTTCGGCGCCGGCGGCTTCGCACGCCTGCAGCAGCGTGTACTCCGGCGGTACTTCGATTTCCTTGCCGTCGACGATGAGCTTCATCATTGTCTCAAGTCTTTCTCGCCTTGCAATCGGGCACGGTGACGCCCGTCTTCTGCATTTCTGCGGCGATCCATCGCTGGGTATCGCCACTATAAGTCGTCAGATACACCGGCTCGGTGACCGTCTTCTCGCACAAAAACGGCAGGTGGTTCTTCAGGTCGTAGTCGCAAGTCGCCTGCCACTCGCGCTTGTTGTCGAAGGCCTTGATGGCCTCCTCGCAGGCATAGAGGAAATACGACACGAAGGTTTCATACTGGACCAGGTCGCTCGAGGGGCCCGCCTTGATGCGTTCGATATCCGGATGGGAGTATTGCGGATTCTTGAATTCGAGGTCGTTGTAGGCCTGGTAGATCTGCCGCGCGCCGGCCTCGTGGGCGTTCTTTCCGAGCACGCTGATCTGAACCAGGATCGCAATAAAGCCGCACAGCGCCACGGCCGCCTGGGCGATCTGCCCAACCGATCCGAATTTCAGCCACCATGGCGGGTGCGGATGCGACATCGCCCTACTCCGCCGCAACCATGTGCGCGGGATCGCGGATGCCGGCATCGTCGACATCGGCCTTGCGGCTGTATTCGTCGATCCGGGCTTCGATCTCGTGACGGAAATGCGCGATCAGGCCCTGGATCGGCCAGGCCGCGGCGTCGCCGAGCGCGCAGATGGTATGGCCTTCGACCTGCTTGGTGACTTCCAGCAGCATGTCGATCTCGCGCTTATGAGCGCGGCCTTCCGCCATCCGGGTCAGCACCCGCCACATCCAGCCGGTGCCTTCGCGGCACGGCGTGCACTGGCCGCAGCTTTCGTGCTTGTAGAAATAGGAAATGCGCGCAATCGCGCGGATCAGGTCGGTCGACTTGTCCATCACGATGACGGCGGCGGTGCCGAGACCGGAACGCAGTTTGCCGAGGCTGTCGAAATCCATCGGCGTGTCGATGATCTGGTCGGCCGGCACCATCCGCACCGACGAGCCGCCGGGGATCACGGCCTTGAGATTGTCCCAGCCGCCGCGGACACCGCCGCAATGGCGCTCGATCAGTTCGCGGAACGGAATCCCCATCGCCTCTTCGACGTTGCAGGGACGCTCGACGTGGCCGGAAATGCAAAACAGCTTGGTGCCGACATTGTTGGGCCGGCCGATGGCGGCGAACCACGCCGCGCCGCGGCGCAGGATATCCGGCGCGACCGCGATCGACTCGACATTGTTCACCGTGGTCGGGCAACCATAGAGACCGACATTGGCCGGGAATGGCGGCTTGAGCCGCGGCATGCCCTTCTTGCCTTCGAGGCTCTCCAGCAGTGCGGTTTCCTCGCCGCAGATGTAGGCGCCGGCGCCGTGGGTCACGTAAATGTCGAACGGCCACCCGTTGAGATTATCCTTGCCGACCAGCTTCGCCTTATAGGCCTGATCGACCGCGGCCTGCAAATGTTCGCGCTCGCGGATGTATTCGCCGCGCACATAGATGTAGGCGGCATGCGCGCCCATCGCGAAGCTCGCGATCTAGCAGCCCTCGACCAGAAGATGCGGATCGTGCCGCATGATCTCGCGGTCCTTGCAGGTGCCGGGCTCCGACTCGTCGGCATTGACCACGAGATAGCTCGGCCGGCCGTCCTTGGATTCCTTCGGCATGAACGACCATTTCAGACCGGTCGGGAAACCCGCTCCGCCACGGCCGCGCAGGCCGGACGCCTTCATCTCGTTGATGATCCAGTCGCGGCCCTTGTCGATGATCGCCTTGGTGCCGTCCCAGGCGCCACGGCGGCGCGCGCCTTCGAGACCCCAGTCCTCGAGGCCGTAGAGATTGCGGAAGATGCGGTCCTTGTCGTCAAGCATGACTTAACTTCCTAAGGTCGGCGATTGGCTTGCGAGGTGGCGAGCACGGCGGCGCAGCCGCCGAACACCACCGCCCACAACAGGCTTGATTCCAGCGTCGCGCTCAGCGCGTAGCGCTGCAGCAGAAAAATGAAGGTGGCGGCGGCAATGGTATGCAGCAGAATAGTGCGCCAATGCTGCCTCATGACGACACTCCCCGGCCCTGCCGTCCGCGATGTGCTGATCGGCATCATGTCTTTTCCTTCAGCGTGGTCTGACCGCCGATCGGCGCGGAGAACTGCCGGCCGTTTTGCGGACCCGGCTTCGGCGGATTGCCGGAGGCAAAACCGTCCAGCACCTTGCCAAAACTTTCCTTGGTCAGATCCTCGTAGGTATCGCTCCAGATCAGCACCATCGGCGCATTCACGCAGGCGCCGAGACACTCGACCTCTTCCCAGCTGAAATTCTCGTCCTTGGACAGATGGAACGGGTCGTGATGGATCCGGCTCTGGCACACCTCGATCAGGTCGCCGGCGCCGCGCAAGCGGCACGGCGTGGTGCCGCAAACCTGGACATGGGCCTTCTTGCCGACCGGCTGCAGCTGGAACATGGTGTAGAAGGTCGCGATTTCCAGCGCGCGGATATAGGGCATTTCCAAGAGATCGGCGACGGCGCGGATCGCGGCTTCCGACACCCAGCCGGCGTGCTGTTCCTGCACCCGCCACAGGATCGGAATCACCGCCGAAGCCTGCCGGCCCGGAGGAAACTTCTCGATCTGCTTCTTGGCCCAGGCGAGATTCTCCGCGGTGAACTCGAAGGTCGCGGGCTGCAGTTCTTTCGGTGCCAGACGGCGGACGGCCATGGTCTTCAGTCTCTCAATGAACGCTGCGCGCTGCGTTCGCATTCAGGCTGTGGATACGGTTTTCCCAGAACGCGCTCGCGGTGCCGAACACGTTGTAGCCAACGTTGGAGGCGACCTTGATGCGATCCAGGATCGAAAGTTCGGTGACGGTCTCGAAGCGGTTGCTGCGCGGATCGTGCACGATCAGTTTCAGCGGGGTCTTATCGAGGATGTAGCGCGACACGGTGTGCTGCGGATCGTTGCCGTGCTCTTCGCACAGGATCACCGAGTCGCCCTGCAGCAGCCTCGTGCCACCCTTGATGGCCTCGATCTCGACGCCTTCGACGTCGAGCTTGATCAGGTATTTGCCCTGGGCCGAAATCTTGCCGTCGTCGAGCAGGTTGTCGAGCGCCAGCACCGAGACGACTTCGCCGCCGGCATCGGCGTCGCCGGCGATGCTGAACGCCTCATGCTTGGTGCCGGACAGGTTCGCGGTACCGCGGACCGCGCCGATGGCGCTCTGCAGCACCTCGAACCGGTCGCCGTTGATTTTGGCGTTGTTGGCGAGCTTGACGAAATTCTGCGACGACGGTTCGATCGCAATCGCCTTGCGCGAGCCGAACGGCGCGCTCGACACCAGCACCGACCAGTAGCCGTAATTAGCGCCGCAATCGAGCAGCGTGTAATCGACGTCGGCGGAATCCCGAAACAGCAGCTCGAGCTCGTCTTCATATTTGAAGCTGCGGTTGAGCAGCTTGCTCCAGTAGCCGTCGCCATAGGGAAACGCGAAGATGGCATCGGCATTCAGCTTGATCGCAATGTCGCGGGCGGGAAGCGTCTTGCGCAGCAGATTGGCGCAGCGGTTATAGCCGCGATGGTAAAACAGCGACGACACTTTCGAGCCCGCCACCAGCGCAACCGCGGCCACGCGTTCCCAAGGGTTTACCCCTTCGAGAACGCCGGACGACCGGTCAAACCGGATGGGCGCCTGGGACATTGCTGCTGAATGCTGGTTGGACATCAGGGCTGCCGCTAATTCGAATCTGGACTTTGATAACAAGCCCAATCCTGGAACGACACGCAAACGAACTCGCCCTTGTCTCCCTTTAGGCGCTTGAACGATCCATACGTCACTTTCCCGAAAAAACAGGTTTTCCTGGGCTGGTATATTTCCTCGCGGGTAATCGGGGCCGATTGGGCCTCGCACTCGACCGCTCCAACCAACGGACCCTCCGCCATCACCGCGAAGCCACGATCAAGCAGGCTCTGCAGACGGGGCGCGGCCACGGGATCGTCGGCACCGGCGATCGTCAGGATGCCGCCCAAGGTTGCCGCCATCGCATGTGCGACCATCGTCATCGATCGACCTCTCCGAACACGATGTCGAGCGAGCCCAGAATGGCCGAGACGTCGGCCAAAAGGTGGCCCTTGCAGATGAAGTCCATCGCCTGCAGGTGCGCAAAGCCCGGCGCGCGGATTTTGCATTTGTAGGGCTTGTTGGTGCCGTCGGCGACCAGGTAGACGCCGAACTCACCCTTCGGTGCTTACACCGCGGCATAGACTTCGCCGGCCGGCACGCGAAAGCCTTCGGTGTAGAGCTTGAAGTGGTGGATCAGCGATTCCATCGAACGCTTCATCTCGCTGCGGCGCGGCGGGAAGATCTTGTTGTCCTGGACCGCGACCGGTCCCTGCCCATCAGCGGCGCGCAGTTTTTGGATGCACTGCTTCATGATGCGAACCGACTGGCGCATCTCCTCGACGCGGATGCAGTAGCGGTCGTAGCAGTCGCCGTTCTTGCCGATCGGAATATCGAAATCCATCTCGGCGTAGCATTCGTAAGGCTGCGCCTTGCGCAGGTCCCAGGCGGCGCCGGAGCCGCGCACCATCACGCCGGAAAAGCCCCATTCCCAGGCCTGCGCCAGCGAGACCACGCCGATGTCGACGTTGCGCTGCTTGAAGATGCGGTTGCCGGTCAACAACGTCTCGAGGTCGTCCACCACCTGGATGAAGGGATCGCACCAGGCCTCGATATCGTCGATCAGTTTCGGCGGCAGGTCCTGGTGCACGCCGCCGATCCGGAAATACGCCGCATGCATGCGGCTGCCGGAGGCGCGTTCATAGAACACCATCAGCTTCTCGCGCTCTTCAAAACCCCACAGCGGCGGGGTCAGCGCGCCGACGTCCATCGCCTGCGTGGTGACGTTGAGAAGGTGCGACAGGATACGGCCGATCTCGCAATACAGCACGCGGATCAACTGACCGCGGCGCGGCACCGCGATGCCAAGCAGCTTTTCCGCCGCGAGGCAGAACGCGTGCTCCTGGTTCATCGGCGCGACATAGTCGAGCCGATCGAAATAGGGAATCGCCTGCAGGTAGGTCTTGTGCTCGATCAGTTTTTCGGTGCCGCGATGCAACAGCCCGATATGCGGATCGACCCGCTCGACCACCTCGCCGTCGAGCTCCAGTACCAGACGCAGCACGCCATGGGCCGCCGGATGCTGCGGCCCGAAAT
>JAQGJF010000917.1 GCA_028290765.1 Tardiphaga sp. | reverse complement strand
CCTTGACGCCCTCGGCCGCAAACGATAGCGCCGTCATAACGCCGCGCAGACTCGGATCGCCTGCGAGCGCTGCAATAAGCGGCTGAGCTCTCGTCAGTCCCTCAGCGGCTCTTCTGACATCGGCTGGAGACTCGAATAATAATCCATTGCGTTCGAAAAAATCCCCGCTGTCGAGTTGTTCCACTTTGGGAAACAGATCAGGGTTTTTTGAGATGGCATGCGCCAGCGCATTGGTTGCCTGTTCGGCATTTTCAGGCGTCGTCGCTTTCACGACAACCAGAATGCCTTTTCTCGGAAAAGCCTTGGACAACTCCAGTTCGCGCTGGCGCCATGGCAGATCTTGGGAAATCAAACCCTCTATATCCGTATTGATCGAGAATCGCGCGGCAACGAAGGCCGCGGTTCCAATCATCAGCAGCGCACCGGCAATAACGATCGTCCACCGATTTCGGGCGCAGAAATCGGCTATTCGAACGATCGCTGAATGAATCATGGCTGGCACCAGCTCTCGGTTGTTACGCCAGGATCGCGGCGACTCCGGACTCGATCGGGGTCGCAATTTACGCGCCCCCAATTCCAGAACTGCGACGAACGTGACCATCGCTCACGTTCTACTTCTTCGCTCTGGTGGCTTCCATCAGTCACAGCCACCTTATCGGCCAAGACCCCGGATGACATTGAGGCCTGTCAACAATCCGGCGGCCGGCGCGGCTCAGCGAAGGCGCACGGGCCGGCACGTTTCAAGAGGTCGGACATCTGAGCGCTGCTCGGGCGGGCTCAGAGAGGGTTGGTCGTGGCGCGAATCTGGATCCGGTTCTGTGATGTTGATGATCATCAAGGCGGCTAAGATCGGCTTCGGCGATATTCAGCGCACGGCCAACCGGCGTCGGCCCGCTCGATCGTGCACGAGCAACGTGCCGTATTTCGGCTACGGACGTGCGAACAGGTGGCATGGGACGCGGGAGCCGATCATGGCGCGGATGGTCGCCGATCTTCTGGGAGTCGTTGGGGTCGACCACGTCGTCACCGTTGATTCGCATACCGCGCAGATCGAAGCAGCCGCCTAGGGGCGGCTCGGGGCCGGCGGGACCTATTCGAAAAGTCTGTGCCAAGCGGCTCGGCATCGAAAAGGAGAAGAGAAGATATGGACCCGGGTCTCTTTCGCGACCGCCGCGAAGCGGGCCGGGTGCTCGCCGAGAAGCTCGCAGCCTATGCCAAGCGCCCGGACGTGCTCGTGCTGGCCCTGCCGCGCGGCGGCGTGCCCGTCGCTTATGAAGTGGCCCGTGTGCTCGGCGCTCCGCTCGACGTCTTTGTCGTTCGCAAGCTAGGCATCCCCGGCTACGAGGAGTTGGCGATGGGCGCGGTCGCTACTGGCGGCGTCCGTGTGCTCAACGACCAACTCGTTGAACGTCTTGGCATCCCCGAGCACCTGATCGATGCGATGACCACGCGTGAACTAAAAGAGCTGGCGCGACGCGAGCGTCTTTACCGCGGCGGTCGCCCGCCGCCCGATGTCCGCGGCCGCACCGTCATCCTGGTCGACGATGGCCTCGCGACCGGAGCCACCATGCATGCCGCAATCAAAGCCTTGCGGCAGCAGAATCCAGTCCGCATTGTCGTTGCGGTTCCCACCGCAGCGCTCGAGACCTGCGAGGAGATGAAGAGGGAGGCCGACGACGTCATCTGTGCGATTACGCCGGAACAGTTCCACGCGGTCGGTCGCTGGTACCGGGATTTTTCGCAGACGACGGACGAAGAGGTCGGCGCCTTGCTCGCGCGGCGCAACGCACCGGAGAAGGAAGAGGCCGCGCAAAGTCCGACAGCAGACACCGCGCTCATCAAGGCATTACGCGAAATGGCCCACCCATTGGCGGGATCGGCGCGCGATTACGATCCGCTGATCGGCCGGATCGGCGAGGCGCGCCTCGCGCTACTGGGCGAAGCATCCCACGGCACCCTCGAATTCTACCGCGAGCGCGCCGAGATCACCAAACGGCTGATCACGGAGAAAAGCTTCACCGCCGTCGCCGTAGAGGCGGATTGGCCCGACGCCTATCGGCTCAACCGCTATGTGCGCGGTGTCAGCGACGACGTCGATGCTTCGGAAGCGCTGGCCGATTTTCGCCGCTTCCCGACTTGGATGTGGCGCAACACGGTGGTGGTCGAGTTCATCGAGTGGCTGCGGGCGCATAATGACACGCTACCGCAGAGCGCCGAAAAAGTCGGGTTTTATGGCCTCGACCTCTACAGCCTGCACGCCTCGATGAAAGCCGTGCTGCAATATCTCGAGACAGTCGACCCGGAGGCAGCCGCGCGCGCACGCGAACGCTACTCCTGCTTCGATCATGTCGGGGAAGATACCCAGGCGTATGGCCTTATGACACGCCTCAACCTTTCCAAATCGTGTGAAGAGGAGGTGGTCCGCCAATTGGTTGAGTTGCAACGCCGGGCGGCTGATACCGCGCACCATAACGGCCGCGTGGATGATGATCTGTTCTACGCCCAGCAGAACGCCCGCCTGGTGAAGAATGCGGAGGCGTATTACCGCTCGGTATTCCTCGAAGAAGTCTCGTCATGGAACCTGCGCGACCGCCATATGGCCGAAACGCTTGACGCGTTGGTCACCCATCTCGATCGCAAAGCGGGCCGCGCCAGGATTGCGGTCTGGGAGCACAACTCCCATCTCGGCGATGCGCGCGCAACGGAAATGGGCCGGCGCGGCGAATTGAATGTCGGCCAGCTGACGCGGGAGAAATACGCTGGCAATGCGGTGCTGGTCGGCTTTACCACCCACCACGGCACGGTCACGGCGGCCTCCGATTGGGGCAAATCGGCCGAGCGAAAACGTGTGCGGCCGGCGTTGGCCGGCAGCTACGAGGCGCTATTCCATGCGACCGGGCGCGGCCGATTCCTGCTGGTTATGAACGACGGCGACGCGGTGATCCGTCAGTTGCAGGCGGCTCGGCTCGAGCGGGCGATCGGCGTGATCTACCGTCCGGAAACCGAGCGGCAGAGCCACTATTTCCGGGCGCGGCTAGCCGAACAATTCGACGCGGTGCTTCATTTCGATGAAACGCGCGCGCTCGAGCCGCTCGAAACCACGGAGCAATGGGAGGCGGGCGAACTTCCGGAGACATTCCCATTCGCGGTGTAACAAAGGAAGCACATCATGAGCAGTGCTGCAGCTCCGACGCTCGAAGAGCAATTGGTCAGCGTTCCCGCAGGTTCGGTAACCCTCGAGGGCAGTCTGACTCTGCCAAAGGACGCCCGCGCAATTGTGCTGCTCGCCCATGGCAGCGGCAGCAGCCGGCACAGCCCCCGCAATCGATATGTGGCTCGCGTGCTCAACAAGGCGAGGCTTGCGACCCTGTTGATCGATCTGTTGACGGTGCACGAGGAAGTGGTCGACGCGCGCACCGCGGATTTTCGCTTCGACATCGATTTGCTCACCGAAAGGCTGGTCGACGCGACCGACTGGCTCACCCAGTTTCCCGACACCAAGGGTCTTCCGATTGGCTATTTCGGCGCCAGCACCGGCGCCGCGGCGGCGCTGGCTGCTGCGGCGGTGCGGCCCGACGCGGTGGGCGCCATCGTATCGCGCGGCGGGCGTCCCGACCTTGCTGACGACATGGCGCTGGTGCGGGTTCGGGCTCCAACCCTGTTGATCGTCGGCGAAGAAGATGGCCAAGTCGTTGGACTTAACCGGCAGGCGTTCGCGCAGCTGCGCTGCGAAAAGCAACTGATGATCGTGCCGGGTGCGTCGCATTTGTTCGAAGAACCAGGAGCGCTGGACGAAGTGGCGCGGTTGGCACGCAACTGGTTCCAGCGCCATCTTATCCCGGCTGGCGCGAGCTAGTTCAGTGCGCCGCCTCGGCCTGTTGCCGTTGCGGCATCGTTGGTCCTTCTCCGGCACCGGTACGCAGAATAGCGCCGGAAATCTCCTGCAAGTCGGATGCGGTCAATTCGAGCGACGCGGCGCCGATCCAGCCGTCAACCTGCTCGGGCGAGCGGCCGCCGACGATGGCGCCGGTGACGCCGGGCCAGGCCAGCGTCCAGGCCACGGCGACGGCTGACACGGTGGTGTGATGGCGTTGCGCAATCGGACGCAAGGCGTCGCGCAAGGCCAGATTGCGGCTCAGATTCGGCTCGATGAAATCAGGCGAGCGGCGCCGCCAATCATCTGCGGAAAATCGCGCGACTTTCTCCCGGCTGAACGTGTCGGTCAACAGGCCGGATTGCATCGGGCTGTAACAAATCACGCCGGTATTATGCCTGGCGCACCAGGGGATCTCGCGCGCGGCGGCCTGTCGCCGGATCAACGAGAACGGCGGCTGCAGTGAATCGACATGCCGAACGGCTTCGCAACGCTCAAGCAATGATACGTCGAAATTGCTGACGCCTCCCAAGCGGACTTTGCCCTCCTCGATCAGCCGCACCATTTCCTTCCATGAATCCTCGACGGGCGTGCCGGTTTCATCGGGCCAGTGAAATTGGTAGAGGTCGATGCGCTCCACGCCCAACCGCCGCAACGAAGCGTCGCATTCCTGCCGAATCGACTCTGGCTTGAGCACGCGTCGCGGCGGGGCCATCGGATCGTTCGGATCCCAGATCAATCCACATTTGGTGAACACCATCAGGCGATCGGATGGCGACCGTTCGCGCAGCAGCCGGCCGACCACCTCTTCGGAATGACCGAGGCCGTATACTGCGGCCGTATCGATCCAGTTCACGCCGAGTTTGAGCGCATGACGCCGCATGACGCATGGTCTGCAGCGAAACGGCGTCGTCTTGCGGTCCCCAGCTGAATGCCCAACCGCCGCCACCGATCGCCCACGCACCAAATCCGGTCCTGCTGATCATTACGCGGCTTGAGCCGAGGGGGCGCTGTGGAAGGGCCATTGCTCAATCCTCCGGTTGAAGATGGCGGCTTCCGTCGTGGTCAGTCGCGCAACTTGGCGTTTGATAGATGAGTGCGAGATGATTGCATTGACAACCGTCAAGCCAAGGCTGCGAGCAGAGACGATAAGGTCTGGATAAGGTCTGATGGGACATCGAATTTGATAACCGTCATGGTCGCAGCGCGTGCGCAGACGTATCCACGCCATGAGAGCGCGACCTGAAGCTCGCGGCAGAGGCCGGCAAGCCGCACGGACGATCATCTAGCGAGCTACTGAATATGGATACGAGATCTACACAGCCAGAGCCCAGCTTACGAACCGGCGTGTCGCAGAGCATTGCTTTCGGTCTCGAGCGCATCGGGCTCATTTCCTTGCGCTTTCCGCTGCTCGTTGGGCTTGCCGCCGTCGTGTTGCTGATAGCGGCGGGGTTCGGGATAACGCGCATCAAGGTCGACGATTCGCTCAGCCAGCTGTTCCGATCCGAGACGTCCGAGTTCAAGACGTTTGAAGAGGTGACGCGGCGCTTCCCGTCGAACGAATTCGATGTCCTCATCGTGGTCGAGGGCAAGAACCTGCTTGAGCGCGCGTCGCTCGAAAAGCTGCGCGATCTCGTCGCCGACCTTCAATTGATTGAAGGCACGAGGGGCATTATCTCGCTGTTCTCAGCCCGGCAGCCACCGCAGGGCAACGAGCTGCCCGCGCCGCTGTTCCCGGAGCAATTGCCCGAAGGCGCAGAATATGAGCGGCTGATCCAGCGCGTCATGAGCAACGAGATTATCCACGGCAAGTTATTGTCGGAGGATGGCGAACTCACGCTGATGGTCCTCGCGCTTGATCCGGATGTCGTTTCCAGCAGCCGTCTGCGCGACGTCATCGTCAACATTCGGAAAACAATTGATGAGGACCTGGCCGGCACCGGGCTCACGACCCGTCTCTCCGGGGTACCGGTCATGCAGCTGGAGATCCGCAATGCAGTGGAGCGCGATCGCCTGTTCTACAACGCGTTCGGCTTCGCTGCCGGAGCTCTGATTGCCATTGTGTTCTTCCGTCGCCTGTCGTTCATGATCATCGGCGCTGGCCCGCCGTTGATCGCGATCGTGATCGCGCTCGGCGCCCTCGGCTGGTTCGATTTTCGCCTCA
>JAQGJF010000910.1 GCA_028290765.1 Tardiphaga sp. | reverse complement strand
AACTGGCCTTCGCTCGGTTTAAGGTAACCGCCGACGGCCTTCAACAGCGTGGATTTTCCGCAGCCCGACGGCCCAAGCAACACGAAACGATCGGAGCGATCGACCTTGAAACTGACCTTGTCGGTCGCGGTCACCACCACGCTGGACGTCTTGTAGCGCAGCGTTACGTCGCTGACCTCAAGAAGAGCGGACATCTGATCGAACCTCATCCAAGCGGTGCCTAGTTGCCCTTGAGATCGCTCGCGATCGGCAAGTAATAGTCGGTCCAGGCCTTGGGCTGCGTCTTCAGGGTGCCGACCTTGAACAGATGGGTGGCGAATTTCATGGTGCCTTGCGGCTCCAGGCTCCATTCCATCATGCCCGGCTCCTTGAGCCAGGCCAGGAGATCCTCAGCACTGGTCTTGTCGCCGGTGATCTCCTTGTAGATGTCCACGGCGGTTTTGGTGTCGGAGCGGATCAGATCCTGCGCTTCCTTGGTCGCCGCACGCACCGCGGCGATGATCTTCGGGTTGGCGTCGGCGAATTTGGTGGTGGTGAAAAACTGCGCCTGCGTCAGCGGACCGCCCATCACATCGGGCGACGACAGGATCACATGGGCACCGGCGACGTTCTTCAATTCGAGAAACGTAAAGGGCGGAATGGTGAAATGATTGCGCACCTCATGCTGCGAATTGGCCATGGCGGCATAGGCGTCGGGATGGCCGAGTTGGACCGTATTGGAATCCAGCTTGGACCATTGATCGGCGCCGAACATTTCGGCGGCCGCGATCTGCAGCACGATGGCCTGGGTCGATATCTTCACGGTAGGAACGGCGATCTTGTCGTTCGGACCAATGTCCTTCAGCGACTTGATGTTCGGATCGCGGCTGATCAGCAGCATGGGCTGTGCCGAACAAGCGACAATGCCCTTCACCCCGCCGCGCGTGCGGTCCCACAGCAACAGCAGATTCCCGGTGCCGGTATTGAGGATATCGACTCCGCCGGCCAGCAGGGCGTCGGTCTGGGCGCCGCCGCCGCTGAAGGTGATCCATTTGGTGGTGATGTTCGGCAGGCCGAGGGCTGCGGCATGCTTCTCGATCAGCTTCTGCTTTTCGATGATGTGGGTCGGCATGTAGAGAATGCCGGGCTGGCGCGACAGCGAGATCTCGGTCTTCTGTTGGGCTGCGGCCGGACCGGCGACCAGGAGCAAGCTCCAGACCATTCCACCCGCCCACAAACGCCAGTTCCGCTTTTTCATCGCACGACCCTCCAAGCCTTGATTTTTACGGGCTCGACGTGTTGTCCAGGACACTGCCGCGGTGCTAATGCATTAGTGCATATGCCGTCAAGACTTGTATGTTCAGGGAACCTCAGGGAACGACACGCCGCAAATGACCGCTCGCAGCTCCGCCTCTCCCGCGCGACAACGTTCCACCGACCGCCTCGACCGCGATCGTCAGGCGGCGCCGCAGGTGTTCGAACGCCTGAGGGAACTGATCATTTCTCTCGGGCTGCCGCCGGGATCGCCGCTTTCCCGCGTCGCCCTGGCCGAGCAATTCGGCGTGAGCTCGACACCGATCCGCGACGCGCTGATGCGGCTCGACGAAGAGGGGCTGGTGGAAGTCTACCCCCAGCACGCCACGGTGGTGAGCCGGATCGACATCAAGCTCGCGCAGCAGGCGCATTTCCTGCGTCAATCGCTGGAGCTGGAAATCGTTCGAACGCTGGCGTTGGAGCACAACGATCAACTCGTCGACGAGTTGAACCACGCCATCGCTCTTCAGCAGCAATCCGCCAAAGCCGGAGACTTCGCGAGGTTCATGACGGCCGACAATGATTTCCACCAACAGCTCTATGCCGGCGCCGACAAGAACGAGTTGTGGACCCTGGTGAAAAGCCGAAGCGGTCATATCGACCGGCTGCGCCGGCTTCATCTGCCCTCGCCGGGCAAGGCGCAGGACATCGTGCGTCATCACAAACTGATCGTGACGGCCATTGGCGCGCACGAGCCCGACGATGCGCAGCGCCATCTGAGAAAGCATTTGTCCGGAACGCTGGGCTATCTCGCCGAGATCCGCGCGCGCTTTCCGGAATATCTCAGCGATTAGCTGAAGCCATACCTCTACCAGCGGCAGCCGCTATCCACCATGTACTCACTATGCAATCGTTCAGAGCTGCCTTAGGCTAAGCGCAACTGACATTTCAAAGCCGTTACAGGCCTAGTTGATGACCAAGGCAGTTTTCACCACAAAAATTATACCAAGCTACAAAGACCTGCCCGAAGTACGGTATCATTTTCCCCGCACGTACCTGAATCAAGCTCAACAAGCCGTTGGCGATCACATCGTCTACTACGAGCCGCGACGGTCGAGTGCACAGCTATCCAGTTTTGGCGGCCGTCAATCATATTTCGGCATGGCGCGCGTCACTTCCATCGTCCAAGACTCTATGCAGTCAGACCATTTCTACGCGCTTGTCGACGATTATCTGGACTTTGATCAACCTGTTCCGTTTGCCGAGGGTAGCGAATATTACGAGAGCGCCCTTAAGAAGAGTGACGGTAGTACAAACAAGGGAGCATTTGGCCGAGCCATACGTCTCGTTCCGGATGATGAGTTCGATCGAATATTGAAGGCCGGATTTGCTCCCATCCTTCAGGATAGTCCGACGTGGCGAGAGACCCAGCTTCCCGGTTTTCTCGAGCTCCCCAAACCGTTCGAACGCCCGATTGTGGAGATGACCGTCTCGCGACCATTTCGAGAACGGTCCTTCATGCACAATGTTCGCGCCGCCTATTCAAACCGCTGTGCGATCACAGGCCTTCGTTTGATTAATGGGGGAGGTCGTCCAGAGGTTCAGGCGGCACACATTCAGCCCGTGGCATCGAAGGGACCTGACTCCGTCCGCAATGGGCTGGCGTTGTCCGGAACAGTGCATTGGATGTTCGATCGAGGACTCATCTCGATCAGCGACGACTACAAAATCTTGGTCGCAGAGGATCATGTTCCCGATGATGCAATTCGCCTACTGAATCAGAACGGCATGATCAATCTACCCAAGGACCCAACACTTTATCCCAACGCACATTATTTGAAGTTTCACCGAGAGGGGATTTTCAAAGGTTCGCGCTAAGGCGTTGCCGAAGAAGCTAACCGGCTTTTGTTGCAAGCACTTCCCTCGCCGCCCTCTCCCCACTATCCCGCGCCCCGTGCGCGGTGGAGAAAAAATTCGGCGAGGTCGCTTCGCCGGCGAAGAACAGACGGCCGTCGACGGGCGCGGCGAGTACGGCGCGGGCGCCGGCGTGGCCGGGCAGCGCGTGCGAATAGGCGCCCTGCGCGAACGGATCGCGCGCCCAGCGCGACTCCGCCAGCGGCGTCAGCTTGCGGCGATAATCCGAGCCGAGAATGGCGACGATCTCGTCGATCGCCTGCGCCGCCATCGCGCCTTCGCCGGCGTCTTCGAGTTCGCGCGCGAAGGGGCCACCGAAAAAACCCTCGATGCAGGGCCGCCCGAACGGCCTGACGTGAAAGGTGCCCATCGCGGTGCGCATGGTGGCGGCACGCAGGCCGGCATCCTTCGGTAGCGCCTCGCCGCCTTCGAGGCGCAGCATCACCTTATTGTCGACGCCGAGCGGCAGGCCTGCCGCCGCCTCGACCTTGGCCGGCAATGGCGGATCGAAGCGGATGGCTTCACTGGCAAGAATGGTGGTCGGGACGGTGACGATGACCTTGTTGGCGCGCAACGTACCGCGCGAGGTCTCGATCCTCACGCGCGGGCCGGAAAGATCGATCAGCGACACCTGCGCATTCAATGCTACCGGGCTTGCCGCGCCGTAGTCCGCGATCAGGGCGCCATAGCCGCGCGGCAGGCGCCAATTGATCTCGGTATCTTCATAGGCGTCCATGTCGTGCAGCGATACGCGGTCGAGAGTGACTCCGTTGATGTAGGTGCTGATCGCGTCGATCATCGGGTTCCAGCGGTTGCCGGGCTCGAGGCAGGTGCTGGCGGCGGTGTCGCGGGAACTCTCGGCGGCGGCCTCCGCGCGGTCGTAGAATTCGTCGAGCGCCTCGATGAATTCGGCACGCAGTTGCGGGGGAAAGCCCGCATCATGGCTCTGTTCGCGCCAGGGCGGACGGGTCTTGTCGACGACGAACCCCAATCGACCTGCGATCTCGACAAAGGTATTTTTGTCGGCCGAATGCAGCCAGCCGCAACCCATGTCGAACAGGATGTCGGGCGCGGCGAAGATGGTGTGGGCACGACCACCGAGCCGATCGCGCGCCTCCAGCACGATCACCGAGAGACCGGAACCTTCCAGCGCACGCGCCGCACCGAGGCCTGCGGCACCGCCGCCGACGATGGCGACATCGACTTCGGAAGGTAGCGTCATCGCAGGATTGGCCTGTCCAAGGGTTCGGGGATTGTCGTCGCGATTTAAAGGAGGAGGCTCACCGGGACAAGCGCCATGACGGAGGATTGATCCAACAAAAATGCCCGGCACGAGGCCGGGCATGATGTGTGGTTGGTTGCCGGCGACAGACTTTCAAGTCTGACATCGGAGTGACCCGGCTCAGGCCACCTCTTGCTTGGTCTTTTCTGCGCGCTTGCGGTCGTTGGCGTCGAGGTGCCGCTTGCGCAGGCGGATCGACTTCGGCGTGATCTCGACCAGCTCGTCGTCCTCGATATAGGCCAGCGCCTTTTCCAGGGTCATCCGGATCGGCGGGGTCAGGCGTACCGCTTCATCCTTCGAGGTGGTGCGGATGTTGGTGAGCTGCTTGCCCTTGAGGATGTTGATCTCGAGGTCGTTGTCGCGGGTGTGCTCGCCGACGATCATGCCCTTGTAGACCTTCCAGCCCGGCTCGATCATCATCGGGCCGCGGTCTTCCAGCTTGAACATGGCGTAGGCCACGGCCTCGCCCTGGTCGTTGGAAATCAGCACACCATTGCGGCGGCCCTGGATGTCGCCCTTGTAGGGCAGGTAGTTGTGGAACAGGCGGTTCATGATCGCCGTGCCCTTGGTGTCGGTCATCAGCTCGCCCTGGTAGCCGATCAGGCCGCGGGTCGGCGCGTAGAACACCAGCCGCAGCCGATTGCCGCCGGACGGGCGCATCTCGATCATCTCGGCCTTGCGCTCGCTCATCTTCTGCACGACCACGCCGGAGAATTCCTCGTCGACGTCGATCACGACCTCCTCGACCGGCTCCAGCAGCTGGCCGTTCTCGTCCTTGGTCAGCACCACGCGGGGACGCGACACCGACAGCTCAAAACCTTCGCGACGCATGGTCTCGATCAGGATCGCGAGCTGCAATTCGCCGCGGCCGGACACTTCCATGGCATCCTTGTCCGCCGCTTCGACCACGCGCAGCGCGACGTTGCCCTCGGCCTCACGCAGCAGACGGTCGCGGATCAGGCGGCTGGTCACCTTGTCGCCTTCGGTGCCAGCGAGCGGCGAGTTGTTGACGATGAACGACATCGACACGGTCGGCGGATCGATCGGCTGGGCCTGGATCGGAATCTCGACGCTGGGATCGCAGAAGGTATCGGCGACGGTACCCTTGGGCAGGCCGGCGATGGCGACGATATCGCCGGCTTCGGCGAGATCGACCGGCTGCCGTTCGAGACCACGAAAGGCGAGAATCTTGGTGATGCGGCCGGTTTCCACCACCTTGCCGTCGCGCGACAGCACCTTCACCGCCTGGTTCGGCTTGACCGAACCGGACGCGATGCGGCCGG
>JAQGJF010000906.1 GCA_028290765.1 Tardiphaga sp. | reverse complement strand
CAGCAGTTGGGGCCGTCGGCGTTCCTGGCGCGGATCGGTGGCGACGAATTTGCCCTGATCACCGAAGGCGACGCCAGCGACCGGGATATCATGGGGATCGGCGACAGGATCGCCGAATTGCTGCGGGCGCCGTTCGAGGTGCAGGGGATAACGGCGCGCATTGGCGGGTCGATCGGCTTCGCCCAGTTTCCATCCGCGGCGCGAGATGCCGAGGCCTTGTTCGAGTGCGCCGACTACGCGCTCTATTTCGCCAAACAGAACGACCGCGGCAATGTCGTGATTTTTTCGCACGACCATGAGTCCGAAATTCGCCAGGCCAGCGCCGTTGCCCAGGCCCTGATCAATGCCGATCTGGAACGGGAATTGTCGATTGCCTATCAGCCGATCGTCGACGTCGAGACGTCCCGGACGATTGGCTTCGAGGCGCTGGCCCGCTGGAGCACTCCGACGCTGGGCGACGTGGCGCCCTCGACCTTCATTCTTGCCGCGGAACGCACCGGGCTGATCACCCAGCTCACGCCCATCCTGCTGCGAAAAGCACTGGCGGGGGCGAAACGGTGGCCGGACCATATCAGGATATCGTTCAATCTGTCGGCCGTCGATATCGCTTCGCCGCTGTCGATCCTCAAGATCGTCAATGTGGTCGAGCAAAGCGGGATACGGCCGGATCGAATTGACTTCGAGATCACCGAAACCGCCGCGATGCGGAATTTCTCGCAAGCCGCCGAAGCGCTGAATGTCCTCAGGCAGCAGGGTGCCAGGATTTCGCTCGACGATTTCGGCACCGGATATTCCAGCCTGAGCTGTATCCGCGAGCTTCCGCTGGACAACGTCAAGATCGATCGCGGTTTCACCATGAAGATCGAGACCGAGGCTGCGTCGCGTCTCATCCTGCGCACCATGATCAATCTGTGCGAAAACCTCGGCCTCGATTGCGTCGTCGAAGGCATCGAAACCGCCGCGCAACGCGACATTCTCCGGCGCGAGAATTGCCGATATATGCAGGGCTATTTCTTCGCCCGGCCAATGTCCGAAGACGAGGTCCCGGGTTTTATTGCCGGCATGGCAGAAGGCGAGGTTGCGGCGGGATAGTGATGCTCACCGCGCTAGACCGACGCGGTCTTGCGGTACAGCGCGCTGTAGCAGGCCGCGGAAATGCTCCAGCTAAACGACTTCGACATCGCGCGCCGGCGCATCGAATTCAGCCGATCCTTGGCGCCGTAGGTCGCAAACGCGCGGCAGATTCCGCCGAGCAGGGATTCGGTGGAGGGTCGCGTGAACAGAAAGCCGGTTTCTCCGTCGTCGATGGTTTCAGCAAGGCCGCCGGTCTGATGGCCAATTGGCAACGAGCCGAACCGCTGGGCGTACATCTGGCTCAGCCCGCAGGGTTCGTAGCGCGACGGCATCAGGGTGAAATCGCTGCCGGCAAAAATCCGCCGGGCCTCGCCGTCGTTGAAGCGGATCGCGACGCCAATGGCGTCCGGCCGGCGGCGGTGTGCCGCCAGCAATGCTTCCTCGATCTCGGGTTCGCCGCGCCCGGTGACGATGATCTGCCCGCCGGCCGAAACGATAGCGTCGGCGGCCGACAGCACAAGGTCGACGCCTTTCTGATGCACCAACCGAGCCACCAGGCTGAAAATCGGACCGCGCGACAGCGCGAGGCCGAACTGCTGGCGCATGTAATCGGCATTGGCGCGTTTGGCCTCCCAGTCGCCAGCGCCGAACGGCCGGGTAAGCTCGGCGCAGACGCGCGGGTCCCAGCTTTCGTCGATGCCGTTGAGGATACCGGTCAGTTGCTCGGCGTCGGAGCGGCGGCGCAGCAGGCCCTCGAGGCCGCAGCCGAGCTCCGGCGTGGTGATCTCGCGGGCGTAAGTTTCGCTCACCGTGGTCAGATGCGAGGCGTAGACGATGCCGCCCTTGAGGAAGGAGAGCTTGTCGTAGAATTCGAGGCCGTCGATGTGAAAGGAATCCGCCGGTGCGCCGATCCGTCGCAGCGACTCCTTCGGAAACAGGCCCTGATAGGCCAGATTGTGGATGGTGAGGATGGTCGGGATCTTGACCGCATTCCACGCAAGATAGGCCGGCACCAGCGCCGATTGCCAGTCGTTGGCGTGGACCAGGTCGGCCGACCAGTTCTTGTCCAGAAGTCCGGCCGCGAGCTGGGCGGCGGCGGACGCAAAACGACCGAAGCGAATGTCGTTGTCCGGCCAATCCCGGCCGTTGTCGTCGCCGTAGGGATTGCCGGTCCGGTCGTAGAGCTGCGGGCAAAGCAGGACGTAGACCGGCATGCCGTCCTTGGTCGCGGTCAGCCCGAGCGAGCAGGCCGGCATCTCGCCGAGCGGCGGGCAGTGGCCGACGATCTCGATGTTGTCGAATTGAGCAGTGACCGCCCGGTACCCCGGCAGCACAATCCGGACATCGCTCCATGCCCGCAAGGCTCGGGGAAGCGCGGCTGAAACCGCCGCCAAGCCCCCGACCCGGACGAAGTCATCGATTTCCGGCGTGACGAACAGTACCTTCAAGGAAGCCCCTCGTTTCAGTCACAACCTTAGCTATGCAAAAAACGGTCCAGCTTGGGTTGGACTGCGGAGCCCCCGAACGGCGCTCGGAGGAGCCCGATCCATAACCCGGCGGGTGAAAGAAAGTTCAGTCAGGCCGGAACATCTTTTGGCGGAGTGGATACGCGTCGAGCTTAGCACGCGACTCACGACGCTATTATGCAAAACCTGAGGGCGATCGGCCGGATTTGGAAAAAGATCAGGCCTTCGTGGCCGGTCCTGCGACCAGGCGCAGGAAGCTCATGAGGCTTCCGACGGCGGCGAATCCGGCGCCGAGCGCCAGTGCGACGGTGGCGCCCTCATGGTCGGCGAGGCCAAAGCAAAGCGCAGCCAGGGCGGCGCCGGTGGTCTGGCCGGTCAGCCGCGCCGTGGCGACGATGCCGCTGGCGCTGCCGCTGCGCCCGCTCGGCGCGCTGAACATCAGCGCCTTCATGTTCGGGGTCTGGAAGAAGCCGAAGCCGACCCCGGACAGCGCCATGCGCCAGACGATATCGGCCATCAGAGGATTGGCCGGAAGCAGCGCCAGCAGCACCATGCCCAGCATCAGGACAGCGAGGCCGATGCCGCCGAGCACGCCGGCTGGATAGCGATCCGACAGGCGGCCCGCGACCGGCGCCATGATGGCGACCATCAGCGGCCAGGGCGTCATGAAAAACCCGGTCTCGACCTGGGATCGGCCGAGAACGTCCTCGAGATAAAACGGCAGCGCCACGAAGCCGAGGCCCTGGGCCGTGAACGAGCAGATCGCGGTGGCGGCGGACAGCGTGAACATCGGCCGTCGAAACAAATCGATCGGCAGCATCGGCGCCGGATGGTCCGCCTGCCGGCGCAGCAGCAGCCAGCCGAGCAGCACGCCGGCGACGAGTTCGGATATCACCAGCGCCGGTCCGGCCTTATGCGCCGCGCTGCCGATGCCGAGCACCACCAGTCCGACACTGCCCGCGGTCAAGAGCGCGCCCGGAAAATCGAAAGCATGAACCGCCCGCGGCGTGTGCGGCAATGTCCTGATGCCGATCACGATGGCGAGGAGGCCGAACGGAATGTTGATCGCGAACAACCAAGGCCACGGTCCCAGCGCCAGGATGCCGGACGCCACGGTCGGGCCGAGCGTGAATGCGGTCGCAACCACCAGCGCATTGTGACCGAAGCCACGGCCCAGCATGCGTTCCGGATAGACGAAGCGGATCAGCGCGGTGTTGACGCTCATGATGCCGGCAGCGCCGAGCCCCTGCAGCACCCGCGCGACCAGCAGGCTTTCGAGCGACCAGGCCCAGGCGCATGCCAGCGACGCCAGCGTGAACAGCAGCAATCCGCCGAGATAGATCCGGTTGAGGCCGACGATTTCGCCAAGCGCGGCGAGCGGCAGCAGGGTCGCCACCAGCGCGATCTGATAGGCGTTGACCACCCAGACCGCGTCGGCGGGACTGACATGGAGATCGGCGGCGATCGCGGGCAGCGCGACATTGGCGATCGCGGTATCGAGCGTCGCCATCGCCATCGCCGTGAAAATCGCGGCGACCGCCCATCTGCGGCGCTCCGGAGGCAGACCGTCGATCGCCGAAGCGCCCTTCGAGCGAAACGCTTCTACCTGCATGTAGCGGGATTCCCGAAATACCGGTGACCGGGGCGGTCACATCAACCGCTTATGTAGGCGGGAATCGGATCGGCCTGCAGGGGCCAATCTGCATGAGGCATATGCAGGCTGCCTAAATAGATGCCGTATCCTGCCCGCGCTTCCGAGGGGCGATCAGGCAGAACGGCTGGATCGGCGCGGCCTGAACCAGACGCCCGATGCGACCGCAGTCGCCAGCATAGCGCCATAGATCACGAGTGCGGTGGTCAGCGCCGCGAACAGCCAGGTCAGCGATCCGGTCAGCCGCAGCGCGATCCAGCCACCGCCGATCGCGATCACCAGGCGCAGCAGGCCGGCCATCAGCGGCCAGATCAGCCGGCCCGCCCCCTGCGAGGCGAAGTACAGCGAGAGCCCAAGGCCGAAGAAGCCATAGGCCGGGCCGACGATGCGCAGATAATGTGAGCCAGTTTCGATCATGCGCGGATCGTCGCCGAACAGGCCGAGCCAGGCCGCCGGCCAGATCGCCGCGGTGACGCCGACGGCTTCGGTAATGATGAAGACCAGCGCGCCGCCGATCAGGGCGCCGCGCAAGGCGCGCGCCGGCTGACCGGCCCCGACATTGGTGCCGACCATCGCCACCAAGGGTCCGCCGAACCCGAAGGCCAGCGGGACCATCAGATATTCCAGCCGTGCGCCGGTGCCATATCCGGCCAAGGCGTCGGCGCCACCTGCCGCGCCGACCAGCGCGGTGGTCAGCAGTACCGTCAGGCTGGTCTGCAAGGAGGAGACCGCGGCGACCGCGCCGACGCGCAGAATGTCCGCCGCCAGATCCCAACGCAGCCGCGCCACATGAAAGCCGACGAGGCAGCGTCCGGACCAGACGTAGGCGGCCAGCACCAAAGTGGTGATCGCCGTCGTCAGGACGACGGCGTAACCGCCGCCGGCGATGCCGAGCGCCGGCACCGGGCCGTAGCCGAAGATCAACAGCGGCGACAGCGGGACCAACAGAACGATGCCGATGCAGACCGCGAGCGACGGCACCAGCATGTTGCCGGTGCCGCGAATGATGCTGGCCAGGGCATTCATCAGCCAGACGAGTACACTGCCGCCGAACACCACGTTGGAATATTGCATGGCGGCTTCCAGCGAAGGCCCTTCCGCGCCCATCGCCTGGTAGAACGTCCGGCCGAAGATCAGAAACAATGCCGCGCCGAACAGGCCGATGGCGACGTTGAGGCCGATCGCATGCATCACCAACGCGTTGGCGTCGGCATTGCGGCGTCCGCCGAGGGCGCGTGCGATCGCCGAGGAAATGCCGCCGCCCATGGCGCCGGCCGACAGCATCTGCATCATCATGAAGCCAGGAAACACCACCGCCATGCCGGTCAGGGCGGCAGTTCCGAGATGCGAGACCCACCAAGTTTCGATCAGCCCGGTCGACGCTTGCGCAAGCATGACGAGGATATTCGGCCACGCCATGCGCAGCAGCGTCGGCACGATCGGGCCCTGCAGCAGCAGGCGGGTGCGCGGATTGAGTTCGGGCAGTTCCGACTGCGCAACGATAGTGGCCGGCGGATCATGTTTCATGGATGGTCCTATGACTTCGGCCTGGCCGAACGGCGGCGCGTGGATTTGGTGGCGGTTGTCGGCGCTTGTTCGACTGGCGAAGTCTTGCGCAGGGCGAGGCGTTTCTTGACCCGCGCGCCGGCGGCGGGGCCGGCCGCGTTTTGGTGCGTGGCGTCGGTGATGGTCTGCCCGGTCAGGCGGTCGACCAGAATGGGCTCAGCGGCAGCGCCGGTGCGCGAATCCACCAGCATCACGCTGAGGCCTTCGGGAGCGAAGTGCCGGTTGCCCCAGCTCTGCAGTGAAATCAGCACGGGGCGGAAATCGCGTCCGCGTTCGGTCAGTACATATTCAAAGCGACGCGGCCGCTCGCAATACAGCCGCCGTTCCAGCATGCCGGCGTCCGCCAGCGCGGTCAGCCGGCGAGTCAGGATGTTCGGCGCGATATTCAGGCTCTTCTGAAATTCGTCGAACCGCGTCATGCCGGCAAACGCGTCGCGCAGAATGAGAATGCTCCACCACTCGCCGACGCGCTCGAGGCTGCGGGCGACCGGGCATTGCATGTTTCCGAAGCTTTTGCGCTGCATTTGATGAGAATAGGGTAGTTACTATCATGATGCAAGTAACTAGTGAAATCGGGGATGCGCTTTGAATTTCATTCGTCATCTCATTGGTTTGGTCGTGGCGAAGCGGGCCGTCGGATAAATAGAGCGACCCCGTCGGCCGAAGCTCAATGCGCGAAGGCGGAAGCGAAACCCATCGCGAACCAGTGGTAAGATGATGGGCTTCGCAAGCGCTCAACCCATCCTACGGATCTGACGCACTGAAGCCGGTTCCATCCCCTGCGACAAAATCCCGCCGCATTAATGATAAACCTTGGGACGGTCGATATTCGCTGAGTGGGGACTCAACAGAGCGAATACTCGTCGGTGGGGTTCCGCGTAAAATTGCTCGTGTCAAAAAGGCCTTCCCAGGCAACGACGACGCGTGTCCAAAACCGCGGGCCGACCCAAGTCTAGGGAGAAATGGATGAAGGATGCCACTCGAAAGGCAGCCTCGGAAGCGCTCGCGCAAGTGCTGGCGGTGACGGCCATGGTCGTCATCGCCGGCGTCGTTCTCTACTCGCATTAGAGCATGATCCCGAAAAGTGGATATCGGTGAACTAGGGAAATTAGCCGCGTCGTTCGACAGGACGACGCGGCGTTGCCCCACCCAGGCTTCGGCGACGCTGCGCTAAAAATTATCCCGGCCGCGGGTCGCCCATTTAGTCGTGTGATTTTCAATCACCGACGCAATCGCATACATCGCAACGCCCATGATCCCGGTGACGATCAAGCCGGCGAAAACCAGCGGCACATCGAAGCGTGACGAGGCCACGATCATCAGATGGCCGATCCCCGATTCGGAGGCGACGGTTTCCGCGGTGATGCTGCCGACAAAGGCCACGGTGATCGCGATCTTCAGCGAAGCAAAGAAATAGGGCATGGCGCGCGGCAGGCCGACCTTGAGCACGATATCCGTCGTGCGCGCGCCGAGCGCCCGCAGCACGTCGCGCAGCTCCGGTTCGATGGTCGCGATCCCGGTGGCGACGTTGACCACGATCGGGAATACGCTGATCATGAAGGCGGTGATGATGGCCGGGATGGCATTGACGCCGAACCACAGCACCAGCACCGGAACCACGGCGACCTTGGGCACGCTGTTGAAGGCGATCAGCAGCGGATAGACGCCGCGATAGACCAATGTCGACGAGCCGAACGCCACGCCCATCAGCAACCCGACGACGATTGCGAACGCAAAACCGATCGAGGTCGTGAGCAGCGTCTGGCCTGCATTGAGCAGCAGCGGCTGGTGCCAGCGCACGATGCTGGCGCCGATCGTGGTCGGCGCGGGCAGGACGAATTCGGCGATCCCGAGCGTACGGACGAACAACTCCCACAGCAGCAGAAATCCGACAATGATCAGCCACGGCAGGGCCGCCTCGAACCGCTTGCGCCGCAGGATCATCAGCGCGCGCTGCCGGTCGCGCAGCATGCGGAGCGCGGCGCGATCGGCGGCCGCCGTCGAAGCCGGTTTTTGCGAATGCGCCAGTTCAGCTGACATGTTCGGCGCCTCCGGGCGCGGCCTGGCGCGCAAGATCGATCAGGTCGCGAAGTTCCTGGACCAGGGCCGTGAAGGCAGGCGAAAAAGCTTGCTCGCGGCCGCGCGGCCGTTCGAACGGCACGGTCCGCTCGGCGATGATCCGGCCCGGCCGCGCCGACATCACCAGGATCCGGTCGGCGAGGTAGACCGCTTCGCGCAAATCATGGGTCACCAGCACGACGGTCGGCTTGCGCGTCATGCAGACATCCTGCAGCACGCCCCACAGCTCCTCGCGGGTAAAGATGTCGAGCGCCGCAAAGGGTTCGTCCAGCATCAGAAGCTTGGGCTCGTGGATCAGCGCGCGGCACAGCGAAGCGCGCTGCTGCATGCCTCCCGAGAGCTGATGCGGCAGCTTGCTTTCAAAACCCGCAAGACCGACCAGTTGCAGGAGCTCGCGCGCTTTGGCCTCGTATTCAGCGCGGTGTTTGCGCAGCCGGCCGCGATGTTCCTCGACGACCTCGAGCGGCAGCATCACGTTCTGAAGAATGCTGCGCCATGGCAGCAGCGTCGGATTCTGGAACGCCATGCCGACGATCGACAGCGCGCGATCGACCTCGCGGCCGTCGATGATCACCCCGCCCTCGGTGGCGAGCCACAATCCGCTCATCAACCGCATCAGCGTGGACTTGCCGCATCCGGACGGGCCGACCACGGCGACGATCTCGCCGTGATCGATGCTCATGGTGACGTCTTCGAGCGCCAGGGTGCCGTCCGCGCCGCCGTAATACATCGCGACGTCGGTGATTTCGGCGAAGGGACGCCGGTTAGGCGACGGATTGGTCATGGCTCGCCTTTGCCGAAACCTCGAAGGTTTCTTCCCGTTTCTGCAGCCACCATGCGTAATGCGGCGGCAACAGCTCATGGGGTTTTTCGAGGCCGAGTTCCTTGGCAGCGTGGATCGGCCAGTTCGGATTCCACAGCATCTCCCGGGCCAGCGCCACCAGGTCGCAATCCTCGGCCTGCAGATAGGCTTCGGCCTGCGCGGCCTGCGTGATCAGGCCGACCGCCATCGTCCGGATCCCGACTTCGCTGCGGATCCGGCGGGCAAACGGAACGTGATAGCCGGGGACGCGCGGCACGACATGGAGCGTCAACGGCCCGTCGATGCCGCCGGAGGAGCAATCGAAAACATCGACGCCGCGTTCCTTCAACTCCCTCGCTAGCACGATGGTGTCCTCGATACTCCAGATCCCGCCGCGGCCGTCGACGCAGGATGCCCGGAAGAACAGCGGCCGGTCGGTCGGCCACGCAGCGCGTACTGCCTCGACCAGTTCGAGGCCAAACCGCATGCGGCCTTCGATGTCGCCGCCATAGGCGTCGGTGCGCTTGTTGGTGATCGGCGACAGGAACTGCTGGATGATGTAGCCATGCGCGCCGTGAATCTCGCAAATGTCAAAGCCGGCATCGAGCGAGCGCTTGGCCGCTTCGACATGAAGCCTGATGACGGTGCGGATGTCGTCTCGGTCCATCTCCTTGGGCGCCATCGCCCCTTCCTTGAAGGGGATAGGGCTGGGCGCGAGGCCGGACCAGGGTGGCCGGCCGATGGCGGCGTCGGCCGCGCCGAGCGGCGAAAACCCGTCCCACGGCGCGCGCGTGGCGACCTTGCGCCCGGCATGACCGAGCTGGATTGCGGCGGCGGCGCCCTGGCCGCGAATGAAGTCGGTGACGCGGCGCCATGCGGTCGCCTGGGCGTCGGTGTAGATCCCGGGGCAGTCGTAGGTCTTGCGGGAACGCTCGGAGACCGAGGTTTCCTCGCAGAACACGATGCCGGCGCCGCCGATCGCGAACTTGCCGAGATGCACGAGATGCCAATCCGTCGGAGCGGCATCCACCGCGCGATATTGCGACATCGGCGAAACCACGATTCGGTTGCGAACCGTCAGGCCGCGCAGGGTCAACGGACGAAACATCGTGGGGAGATCGGTTGCCGCGGCGGGCCTCGTCAGTGTCGTCATTAGGGTCCTCGGTGGTTGATCGCGTTCACCGCTCAAAAAGCCGGGAAAGAACGTTTTTCCGGACGGTGTCGAGATGGTCGGCCATCGCTTCGCGGGCCCGCGCGGCATCGCCCTCGGCGAGGGCGTCGAGCAATCGCGCATGCTCCGCGACGGCTTGCCGGAAATCGACCGGCGCGGGCGGAGCGGCGAACAGCATCGACTTGCGCCGCAACTGCTCGATCAGTTCGGCCATGCTGCGATTGCCGCAATGGTCGCAGATGGTTCGGTGCAATTCGAGGTCGAATTCGATGCGCAGCCGGTTATCGGGATTGTCCGCCGCGAGCAGCGTCGCCAGCCTGGCGCGCAGCCCGGCGATCTTGCCGGGATCGATCGCGCCGGCGGCGGTCCCCGCCGCGTCGACCTCGATGAGCCGCCGGATCTTCAACAGATCGACGAACTCCTCGAGCATGATTCGCTTCACCTCGAGGACGCCGTTGCGCCGCTGAATGAAGCCTTCGCCTTCCAGCCGCCGCAACGCCTCGCGAAGTGGCGTGCGCGAAACGCCGAGCTGGACCGACAATTGTCGCTCCGAGATCGGCAGCCCGAGCGCGATCTCATGAGTCAGCAGCATTTCGTGCAACTGGCCATGAAGCCGCGCCACCAGGCCGGTTTCGGAAACACTATGGCCGCCGTCGGAATCGCTGGTCGGGATTTTGGCGGAACTGGTCATCGGTCATTCATCTGGTGCAACGGCCTTGCCGTTTGAGGGATCGGCTACTTCGCCGGCGCGGGAGCGAAGCGGGGGTCGTAGACCACTGAGACGGCGGGCGCGGCCGCCAGGCCGAAGCTTTCGGTGATGGTGCCGATGTTCTGCTCCATCCGCTTCGGATCGATGGAACCGATTCCGTGCTGTTTGGCGTGTGGCGTCATGACCTTGGTGTCGAGCAGGAAAACCAGCCGCTCCAGTTCGATCTCGCCGTCGATCAGCTTGTCGCGCTTCATCAAGGTGAGGGAAGCCGTCTTTGGGTCGGCCACCGCGTCGCGCCATCCCCTCAGCGCGGCGTCGACAAAGCCTTTAACCGCGTCGGGATGATCGCGCAGCAGCGCGGGGCCGGCGATGATCGAGTTGCTGTAAACGTCCAGTCCGAAATCGGCATAGGGAAGGATGCGGACGTCCGAAAGCTTCAGGCCGCGTGCCTTCAGGTTGAACCAGCTCGTATAGTCGTTGCCGACCACGGCATCGATCTGCTTGGTCAGCAACATGGAGTCGCGGATCTGCGGCGAGATCTGGCGCCATTTGACCGCATCCTTGGCGACGCCTGCCGCCGTCATGAAGGCGGGAAACATCCGGGCCGGGCCGTCGGTGGCGCCGCCGCCGACCGTCTTGCCGACGAGATCGGCGGGCGTCTTGATATTGGACTCGGTCAGGCTGATCACGGCCTGGGGGCCGCGATCATAGATCACCAGCACCGCCTTGGGGGAAACCGCGGGCTGCCGGCTGGCGAACTCGACCAGTGTGGCGAAGTCCGCGGAGCCCATCTGGTAGACCCCCGATGCGACCCGGGTGATGGACTCGCCCGAACCGGTCGATGGGTCGATGGTGACATCGAGCCCGGCCTCGCGAAAATAACCGCGTTCCAGCGCCAGAAGGTAGGGGGCCGCGTCGGCGGCGAGCGAAAAGCTCAGCGAGAATTTGATCGGAATGAGGTCGGCGGCGAATGCCGGGCACGAAGCCCCGATGGCCACCGCGAATGCGACGGCTGATTTCAGGCCACGAAGATATTTCATGTCGAACCCTTCGAATGGAGAGAACCGGAGGAAAACGGAATTGCTAACTGAGCCGGGGCAACCGCTCGATGCCCACGTCGGTGTCCTGCATCTTCTGCTGAGCCTGATCCAGCCACGGCTGCAATCTGGCAACGCGCGCGGTGATGTCTGAAAAGTCCTTGCGGAAGGTCGGCATCACCGCCTCGACCTCCTCGAAGATGGCGGCTTCATCCACCGTGACGAAGCGGCGATCCCGGATCACCCATTGCCCATCGACCATGACGTGTCGAACGGCGCGCCCGCCTTCGATGTGGACGAGTTGGCGCACCACGCTGTTGAGCGGAACGAAGCTTGGATCCGACAGATCCAGGATCGAAAGATCGGCCTTGTAACCCGGCGCCAGCCTGCCGATCACATGCCCGAGGCGCGCGCCCGCAGCACCTCCCTGCGTCGCAGCCCGCATCGCCTCGACGGCCGGCGGCGGACCCTTGCGCAGATCGCCGACGGTAGAGAGCAGCGAAAACAGCTTCATGGCGGCATACATGTTCTGGGCGTCGGAACAGCTGCAATTGTCACATCCGAGTCCGATCCGGACTCCCGCATTCATCAGCGATTTGATCGGGGGCAATCCGCACTGCATTTTGAGATTGCCCTGCGGATTGAGCACGGTTCCCGCACCGGTCTCCGCCAGCATTTCGATCTCGTCCGGCGCCAGCCACACGCTGTGGGCGAAATTCATGTGCGGCCCGAGACAGCCCTCGGCCTTGAGGCGACGGATCAGCGACCCGCCATATTGCTGCAATTCCAGCCGCGCCTGCAGCGCCATCCCCTTCGACTCGTAGATGTGCGAATAGACCGGAATGTCGTAGCGGCGCGCGAGCTCCACCGTGCGGGCCATCAATTCCGGCGTGCAGCGTTCCGGCGCCGACGGGCCGAGCGCCCAGTGCAGCCGTGGCCGCGCCGGCGCCTTCAGGCAGGTCTGCTCGAAATAGCCGAGCAGGTCGAAGTTCTTTTCCGGTTCGGCCGCGCTCGACAGCAGATGATGGAATTCCGGAGGGAAGATTTCCTTCCAGAACGGCACAGTGTCGAGCCCCTTGCGGTTGCCATATTGCAGCGAGAATACGACGCGGATGCCGACGTCTTCATAGGCCTGCAGCACGGTCTTGAGGTGGGCCGGGTCGAACGGGTAGAGGGTCAGCATGTCCTGTACCGTCGTCATGCCCGATCGCAGGCACTCGATCGCGCCGAGCAAGGTGCGGGCGCGCACTTCGGCCAGGGATCGCGGCGGATATTGCGCCGGCAGCGCATAGAGCCGCCATTGCTCGAGCGGCACTTCCTCCAGCGTGCCTTTGGCCAGCACATCGTGCGAGTGATAATGCGCGTTGACGAAGCCGGGCAGCACCAGGTGACCGCTTGCGTCGATCTTCTCCGGCGGCGGTCGACCCGGACGCGGCGCGTAGCTGGGCGCTATCCCGATAATGAGGTCGTCTTTGATGGCGATATCCGCAACCCCTGGATTGTGCCAGTCGCCGTCGGGCAAAAGAACGCGCGCTCCGGAAATCCAAAGCGTCGTTTCGTCGGGTAGGGGGTTTGAGGCGTTCATATGTGGTCGACCGGTGGTATAATGGCGTTATACCAATCCGAAGCAATTCACGTGCCACTGCCACCGAGCTGGAATCTCAGCGCTTTTTCCGGCCAAGCTCGGCACGGAGAGCGCAAATTGTAAATGTGTCGCCACCTTCGGATTAAATATTGGGCAAGGCAGATGCCTGCAGCCCCGTCTGCCTACGGCGCCGAACAGGGGCGCGCTCTTGCGCGAGCCCGGAATGACGGCTGTTATCTTTGATGCGCGAGATCGCTCACATCAGTCTACGCGTCGTCCAGCTTGTTGAGGTCGCGTACCGATTGCATGATCGGTTCGAAATTGGCCCGCGCGTCGAGCGCGTCGAACAATTGCGCGGTGTCGGACAACAGCGCGTGCGAGCGCTGCAGCGCGATCCGCACATCGTCCTGGGGCGTATCGGACAGCCGGCCGTGGCCTGACAGCAGCAGTCTGGAGTTCAATCCTTTCAGCCGCTCCAGCGACTGGATGTAGTCGCTGATGCTGCCGGACCCGAACACGCCACCCATCACGCCGCCGGGCATCAGCGTATCGGCGGCGAACAACAGCCCCTTGTCCTGGTCGAACAGGCTGATGCAGGCGGAGGTATGTCCCGGCGTGTACATGACCTGCAGGCGAAAATTGCCGAGGTCGAGCAGATTGCCCTCCTCTAACCAGATATCGATGTTGATCGGCACTTCCGGTTCGTTGAACATCTTGCGCAGCATCGAGAAGTCGTCGCGCAGCATGATCTTGTTGGCGGCGAGGCGATGCGCGGCGACGATCGAACGGCCGGCGAAATGATAGGCGGCGCCGACATGGTCGAGATGCTCGTGGCTCAGGATCACCATGTCGATCTTGTCGGGCGGGCAGCCGACATGAGTGAGGCATTCCAAAAGTTGCGGAAAGTTCGAGGACAGCCCGACGTCGATCATGATGGTCCGCGACGAGCCGCGCACCAGATAGGCGTTGGCGGCGCGGTTCTTGAAACGGATCTGGTAGACGTCCTTGGCGGCTTCGATCAAGGAGCAGACGTCGTTATTGAGCAGGACGGGAAACGGGGACGGCTTACGGTCGCTCATGATACCGCTGCTTTGTAATTGACGGTGTTGGACGCCCGCAGCCGCTTCGAGAGCGCATCCATGATCATCAGCGCGAAGGCCGGCTGCTGGCTGACCAGATAGACGAAGCGCGCATGGTTGATTCGCATCACCCGGGTTTTCGGCGCCGCGGCGATCGCCGTCGCCGAGCGCGCGGAGCCGTCGATGACGGCCATTTCGCCGAAGACCTCGCCTTTGCCGAGGGTGACGATCAGCGTCCTGCCGGCGCCGGTGGCCTTGACGATGTCGATCTTGCCCTCAAGCACCACGAACAGTTCGCGCCCGACCGAGCCTTCCTCGAAAATGACGTCCGACACCTCGTATTCGTTGATGCATTTTTCGATCGTCATGTAGCTCTCCGTGCCCTTCTGGCCGGTATACCAAGGCATGTTAGTCCGGAAATCCGCCCGTGCAATCGATGGATCGGGCGGTTCGGCATACCGCAGGGCAGCAATTGTCGGGCGATGGACCCCGCCACCTGACAACCGGCGCAGCCGGTCGGCCAGCCAGGCAAATCTGAAATTTTCGTAACCAGGGCGGCCGGTAACGAATTCGCAAGCAATGAAAGTTACCAAATGGTCAACCTTTATGGGAGATTTGGACGTGAGCGAGCAGAAATCCGACCCGATCAGCGGTGAACTTGGTGCCGGTTCCATCGATGCCGGGTCGAATCCCCAAGCGCCGTCGGGCGCCCAGGAAACCAAATCTGAAGCCAAAGCTCAGGACTCCAAACCTCTCGAATCCACTCCGGCGGCAGCGCCCCCCGCGATGAATGTCGAATCGCCGAAACTGGCGCCGGAAACGGACGCTGCTGCCGAGGCGCCTAAAGAGGCTCCCAAGGTCGAAGCCGTCAAAGCCGACGCGCCGCGGCCCACCGGCAAGATCATGATCATGTCGCGGTCGCATGATGACGGCTATGACCATTCCTGGAACAACGACACCAGTGAAACGCCGTCCGGTCAGGACACGCAGGCGTCAGGTGTATTGGGCAAGCGCCGGGTCTCCGCGCTCGCTGCCGTCGTTGCGTTGGCGGCGGTGGCCGGCGCCATCGGCGGCGCGCTGGCAACGGCAGGCTATGAGCATTTCACCGGCAGCGACGAGATCAAGACGGCCAGCGTCCAGAACCCCGCGCTGGAAGAATCGATCATGCGGATCGATGCAGATTTGGCAGCGCTGAAGAAGCTTGGCGCGGCGCAATCCGCCAAGGTCAATGATCGCATCGACCGGGTCGAAAAGGCCCAGGCCGAGCCGGCGGCCAAGCTCGCCAAGCTCAGCGAAGCGGTGGAAAAACTCCGCGCCACGCCGCCGCCCGCACCGGCGCCGGCTCCGGTGGCTTCCGTCGCCGCGCCGAAGGAAACTACCGGCTCGATCCAGCCGCCGGTTCCGACCCCGGTGCCGAAGCCCGAAATCGCCCGGTTGCCGACCGTCGAAGGCTGGTCGCTGCGTGATGTGGCCAATGGCGGCGCTTTGATCGAAGGCCGTCAGGGCGTCTTTGAAGTCTATGCCGGCGATCCGGTGCCGGGCCTCGGCCGCGTCGATGCGATTCGGCGCCAGGACGGCCGCTGGGTCGTTGTCACCAGCAAGGGTCTGATCGTATCGCGTTGATCGAGCCGGCCTCACGCCAGCGTGAGGCCACGGCGCCCAATAGCAGACCGATTGTTGCAAGACAGTTTCGGCGCTTTTCGGCTAGTTTCCGACGGTGAGTTGGTCGGGAATGGTCACGACGTGCGAGTTTTAGCCTTTTGGATGCTTCTGTTCTGCAGCAGCCTTGCGCCATGGTCGGCGCATGGCGCGACGCTCGAGCGTGGCCTCGCCGTCACCGATCCGCTGGCTCTAAAAGAACTCGATGGTCGCGCGCTTGCAGGCTTTGGCCTGAACCGGATGCTCGATCCGGCTGCGTCTGACAAGGCGGCCCTGCTCAACGACCGCCTGTTCGCGCTGCCGTCGATGGCTCCGGTGCGCAAGGCGCTCGACGATGAGTTCGAACGTTATGTCGTCCGACAAAAGGCGGCCTCTCCGCGCGAGACGATCGGCGTCGGTCCATCGTTCGATTTTCAGCTGTTCGATCGCGCTGCGCTGTATTCCAGCCAGACGCGCTTTGTGCTCGCCGGCATCGTCAACCGCATGGACCGCGGCTATGTCGCGCCGGAAACCTGCGGCGAGATACGGCTGATCTACCGGCTGACGCGGACCTCTTCTCCCTCCCCCCTTGCGGGGGAGGGGCGGGGTGGGGGGTCCACAGGCACCGCTTCCGTTGTAGCTACCCCCAGCCCCGACCCCTCCCCGCAAGGGGGAGGGGAGCTAGCGCCCGCAGACGCAACCTCCTCGCCCCGCTTGCCGATGACCTTGAACATCGTGCTGAAAGCCAAAGTCGACGGCGCGACGATTTCCTGTACCGAGATCGCCCGGCGGTGGCTGGCGATCGCCGATCTGCCATTGAGCGGCGTGGATCTTGCGAACAGGCTGATGTCGGAAGGCGGGCCGCTCGAACTGATCCGGCCCGAAAACATCGACCGCGTCGAAACCAATCTGCAGATCGCCCACGCGCCGAAATCGGAGGTGCGCGATTTCCGCACCGACTATCTGCTGAAAGTATTCAACGCCAATCCGCAAACGCGGCGATACGAAGAAGCGCCGATGGAGAATCAGCTCAACAGCGCGCGACTGTTAAGCGACGCGGCGCTCGGCCGGGAATTCAAGGCCTGGCTGCTCGATCCGAAGCATCTCAGTGAACTCGATCGCGGCACTATCCTGGTCCCCGATAAATTTCTGGCATC
>JAQGJF010000901.1 GCA_028290765.1 Tardiphaga sp. | reverse complement strand
TGGTGCCCTCGATCAGAAGGCCGTGGACGACATCGGCGCTGGTGGCCCGGAAGGTGACGGGCGTGCCGGCCGGCACCACGATGCATTGCGGCGTGAATGAAAATTGCTGGCCGATCGCGCGCACCATCACCGAACCGTCGGCTTCCATCATGCTGCCGAGATTGCTTTCGATGAACTCGCCGGAAACATGCAGGGTTTTCGGATCGGCGGTTTCCACCCGCCCCTGCGGCATCGTCGCCTGATGGATGCCGACATAGGCGGCCATGCCGGTCATCGCCGCGACGATCACGACGGACAGCACCGCCCATCTGCGCTCGATCCGGGCGGCGACGGCCGCGCTACCACTATGGTCCTGCTCCACCGTCATCGTGCGCACCATCCGGTCATGGCAGGGCTATCGCATGTGAAAGAACCGCAGCCGCAGTGCTGACCTCTCCCCGCACGCGGGGAGAGGTGCACAACCGCGCTCTCGGCCATATGCGATAGCCCCGCGGTCATGGCACCGCCACCCGGGGCAGGAACACCAGCAGGTAAAAGCCGTACCACAGCGCGACAACGATGGCGGTGGCGATGCCGGCCACGGCGATGGCGCCGCGAGGCCCCGAACGGACGATGGCGTCGATCGCATCATGCTCCGAAGCGGGAGCAGAGACCGGCGGCGAAGGCGAATTGATCATGACGTCTCCTGCGCGAGATGGCTTCTCTTCGAATCGTCATCCCGCTCCAATTGATGTTTGAGCATGATCCTGTCCGAAAACCGGTATCCACTTTTCGGGATCATGCTCTAGTCCAGCGTTGCGGAGCGCAACTCGTTCGCCTGTCGTGCCGAAACCGGGGTTCCGCGATTGCCCCAGGACGTACGGATATAGGTGACGACCGCCGCGACCTCGTCGTCGGACAGCCGCTGCGCAAACGGCGGCATGCCATAGGGCATCGGATTTCCCGCCGTTCCCGGCGGATAACCGCCGTTCAGCACCATGCGGATGGCGTTGACCGACGACGACATCTGAATCGACTGGTTACCGGCGAGCGGCGGGTAATGCGGCGGCATGCCGAGGCCGGCCGCGCCGTGGCAGCTGGCGCACTGGGTGTCATAGATGGTCTTGCCGAGTGAGAGCAGCAGGCTGCTTTCCGCCGACGGCAATGCGGGGGCAGGCTTTTCCGGCGAGGTGCCCTGCGTCAGGCTTTTGAGGTAAATCGCCATGGCGCGGGTATCGTCGTCGCTGAGATATTGCAGGCTGTTGTAGACCACCTCGGCCATCGGGCCGTACACCGCGCCGCGGTGGGACACGCCGGTCCGCAGCAGATCGGATATTTCCTGGATGCTCCAGTCGCCGAGACCGGCTTCCTTGTTCGAGGTCAGCGACGGCGCGTACCAGTTCTGCATCGGGATCAGGCCGCCTTCGAAGGCCTGCGAGTCCGAACTGCCGCCGAGCGCGTTGATCGCGGTATGGCACATGCCGCAATGGCCGAGCCCTTCGACGAGGTAAGCGCCGCGATTCCAGTCCGCGGACTTGGTCGGATCCGGTCTGTATTCGCCTTCGCGGAAAAACAGCGTGCGCCATCCGAGGATCAGCGAGCGGTTGCTGTAGGGAAACCGCAATTCATGCGGGCGGTTGGGCTGGCGCACCGCCGGGATCGAGCGGAGATAATTATAGATCGCGTCGCTGTCGGCGCGCGTCACCTTGGTATAGGAGGCGAACGGCATCGCCGGATACACCAGTCCGCCATCGGGAAAACGCCCGGTGTGCATCATCGCGTAGAACTGGTCGGAGCTCCATTTGCCGATCCCGGTCTCGGGATCGGGCGTGATGTTGGACGTGTAGATCGTGCCGAACGGTGTCTTCATCGGCAGTCCGCCGGCGAACACCTTGCCTTCCGGCGCGGTGTGACAGGCGATGCAGTCGCCGGCCCGCGCCAGATATTCGCCCTTCGCCAGCGCCGACGAGACATCGAGCGCCGGGCGCTGCTGCGCGACAGCGGTCATCGGCAACACGCCGAGCAACACGCCGCAGGAAGCCAGAACCGGGAGCCATTTTCTCATGGTTCGCGCCCCTCTCAATTCGGCTCGCTGCCACAAGGCAGCGGCATCGGGAGACTACCATGCGCCGCCGGTGACGGATCGGCGGGCGCGGGGCGCGACGACAGCCACGCGGCAATCGCCTTGACGTCATCCTCGGTCAGGCGTCCGGCGACCTGCTGCATGCAGTCGGGGGCAGCGGCGGTTCGCGTCCCATAGCGCCAGGCGCCGAGCTGCGCGCTGATGTAACTGGCGCGCAAACCGAGCAGGCCGGGAATGGCGGGCTCCATGCCGGTGAATGAAGAACCGTGGCAGCCCTGGCAGGCCGGAATATCGCGCGCCGCATCGCCGCGCGTGACCAGCGCCTCACCCTTGGCGAGGATTTCATTGCTGACCACGGGGGGCGCAACTTGCGGGAAAGGCGGCCGCAGCGAGGCGAAATGCTCTGCCATCTTTTTCAGATAGGCGTCGGGCAGAAATTCCAGCAGGTAGTTCATCGGCGGGTATTTGCGGCGCGCGTCCCGAAACGCGATCAGCTGGTTATAGAGATAACCGGCCGGCTTGCCGGCCAGGCGGGGAAAATATTCATCGTTGGTGCCCTGCCCCTCGGGGCCGTGACAGGATGCACAGGCCAGCACCCGGGCCGCCATGGTATCCGGCGCGCGCTCGACGGTTTGCGCCGCGGCGACATCGGCTGAAATCGCCAGCAAGACGCCAAAAAACAAGGTCAATTGATAACGAACCGTCACCGCCACATCCCCCGATCGACGACGTTCCTTAACCTCGCACATCCCCCTGTTTGGGGCAACCAACGACGCTCCTGCGGCGCGCAACGCGGATAGGTGGAAAGTCGCACGAGGATGTCGTGCGCGATGTCTTAGATCGTTTACATGTCGCGGCAATGATCTGGATCAATGACAGGCCGGCGGCAGTGACCGGATTCGTACAAACGCGATAGGATTCGACAAGACACGTAGGGTGGGCAAAGGCGCGCTTTTCGCGCCGTGCCCACCACTCACGCACATCGCTTGGAAAGGTTTTGGTGGGCACACCATCGGGCGCGTATTCGCGCGACCCGTTGGCTTTGCCCACCCTACGAGTTCTCCAACTATTCCGCCGCCGCGGCGTGGGGCACCACCGAGGCCTCGCCGTGCTGCGTCAGCGGCCGGTTGCCGGCCAGCGCCCGCAGCAGCACATAAAACATCGGCGTGAAAAAGATGCCGAAGGCGGTGACGCCGATCATGCCGGCGAACACCGCGACGCCCATGGCGTGACGCATCTCGGAGCCGGCGCCGGTGGAGATCACCAGCGGCACCACGCCCATGATGAAGGCCAGCGACGTCATCAGGATCGGTCGCAGCCGCAGCCGGCTGGCCTCGATCGCCGCCTGGATCGGCGTTCGGCCGCCGAATTCCAGCTCGCGCGCGAACTCCACGATCAAGATCGCGTTCTTTGCCGACAACCCGACCAGCACGATCAACCCGATCTGGGTGAACACGTTGTTGTCGCTGCCGGTGATCCAGACGCCGAACATCGCTGC
>JAQGJF010000812.1 GCA_028290765.1 Tardiphaga sp. | reverse complement strand
GCACCTGGTGCAGATTTCGCGCCTGACGGTGCTGGAGCGCGACGCCGCCCGGTTGGCCGGCGAGCGGGCGCAATACATTGCATCGCGGGCGCAGGCCAAGGGCAAGATCACCGAGACCGAACTGCAGATCATTCAGGTCGATAAGGACCTGGTCAGCGACGTCTCCAAGGATCTGCGCGAAACCAACGACAAGATCGGTGAATTCGTCGAGCGCAAGGTGACCGCCGAAGACCAGTTGCGGCGGATCGACATCCGCGCGCCGCAGGACGGCATGGTGCTGCAGTCGACCGTTCATACCGTCGGCGGCGTGATCTCGGCCGGCGACGCCATCATGATGATCGTTCCCCAGGCGGACAATCTGTCGGTCGAGGCCAAGGTCAATCCGCAGGACATCGATCAGCTGCAGATCGGCCAGAAGACCCTGCTGCGGCTGTCGGCCTTCAACCAGCGCACGACGCCGGAACTCAACGGCGTGGTCAGCCGGGTTTCGCCCGACACCACGACCGACCAGCGCACCGGCCAGAGCACCTACACCATCCGCGTTTCGATGCCGCCGGAAGAGATCGCGCGGCTCGGCGACGTCAAGCTGATTCCCGGCATGCCGGTCGAAGCCTTCGTGCAGACCGGCGACCGCACCATGATCTCCTATCTCGCCAAGCCGCTGCACGATCAATTGATGCGCGCGTTCCGCGAGAAGTGACGCTTCCAACTGCTCGAGCAGGATAGCCGGATCGACATGAAGCTGTGGAGACGAGTGAGGCGGCTTGCGCGGCGGTTTGGATACGCGAGGGCGCTATGCGTCTTGCTGCTGATCGGATTGGCGATGCTGCGGATCGCCGATCCTTCGCCGGTCCAGGAGGTGCGGCTTCGAACTTTCGATACCTTCCAGCGTATCGATCCGCGGGTGAAGACGGCAAGGCCGGTCCGCATCGTCAACATCGATGACAAGAGCCTGGCCAAATACGGCCAATGGCCGTGGCCGCGGACGCGTATCGCTGAGCTGATCGACGACCTGACCAAAATGGGCGCGCGGGTCATCGCCTTCGACATCATGTTCCCCGAGCCCGACCGGCTGACGCCCGCGATTGCCGCCGACAACTTTCAGGGCCTCGACGAGGCAACGCGAGAGAAATTGCGCGCCCTGCCCAGCAACGACCAGGTGTTCGCCGACGCGCTGCGGCGCTCGCGCGTCGTGCTGGCGCAGTCCGGAATCCCCAATATTCTGTCGCAACCCGATCCATCGCTTCCGCAAACCGGACTTGCGATGCTGGGCGGCGAACCGCAACCCTTCCTGTTCAAGTTTACCGGCCTGTTGCGCAACATCCCGATTCTGGAAACGGCCGCCGGTGGACGCGGCCTCGTCACCATCCGCAACGAGCGCGATGGCATCGTGCGAAGGGTGCCGATGATCATGGTGGCGCAGGACACCACCGTGCCGTCGCTGAGTTTCGAGGTGCTGCGCGTGGCTACCGGCACCGACACCATCTTCGTCAAATCCGACCCCGCCGGCGTCAAGTCGATTGCCGTGCAGGGCTTCGAGTTACCGACCGACGGCAACGGACAGTTGTATGTGCACTTCGCGCATCACGATCCGTCGATCTATGTCTCTGCGGCCGATGTGCTGGACGGGCTGGTGCCCGCCGATACGGTCGCCGGACGGCTGGTGCTGATCGGTACTTCGGCGGTCGGCCTGTTCGACCTGAAGACCACCCCGGTCGACAGAGTGATGCCCGGTGTCGAAATCCACGCCCAGGTGCTGGAGAGCGCCCTCACCGGCAAGGTGCTCTCGCGGCCGAATTACGGCATCGGCGCCGAACTCATCATCACGGTGCTGCTCGGCATCCTCATCATCTGGGTGGCGCCGATGTTCAGCCCGGTCAACCTGTTCCTGTTCGGCACGGCGATCGTCGCGGCGATGATCGGCACCTCGTGGTATTATTACGTCCAGCAGCGGCTGCTGTTCGACTTCACCTATCCCTTGATGTCGAGCCTGTCGATCTATCTCACGCTGGTCTTCTCCAGCTATTTCAGGGAGCAGGCGCAGCGGCGCCGGATCCGCTCCGCCTTCGGCCAGTACCTGTCGCCGGCGCTGGTCGAGCAGCTGGCGCAATCGCCGGAAAAGCTCAAGCTCGGCGGCGAGGAGCGCGAGATGACCATCATGTTCAGCGACGTCCGCGGCTTCACCACGATCTCGGAGTCCTACAAGCACGATCCGCAGGGCCTCACCGCGCTGATGAACCGGTTCCTCACCCCGCTGACCAACGCCATCCTCGACCGCAAGGGAACCATCGACAAATACATGGGCGACGCGATCATGGCGTTCTGGAACGCGCCGCTCGACGACAATGCGCATCAGATCAACGCCTGCGAGGCCGCGCTCGACATGCTGGAACGGATCGACGCCCTCAACAAGGAACGCGAAATCGAGGCCGAGCACGGCGGCCATGTCTATATCCCGATCAATGTCGGCGTCGGACTGAACACCGGCATCTGCGTCGTCGGCAACATGGGATCGAATCTTCGTTTCGACTATTCGGTGCTGGGCGACAGCGTCAATCTCGCTTCCCGCCTCGAGGGACAATCCAAGGAGTATGGATTTCCGATCATCGTCGGTTCCAATACCGCGCTGGCGGTGAAGGAGAAGTTTGCGATTCTCGAGCTCGATTTCATCATGGTGAAAGGCAAGAAGGAACCGGAAGTCATCTATGCCATTGCCGGACGCGAGGACACGGCGCAATCCGGGCGCTTTCAACGGCTGCGCAACCTGACTATCGAGATGCTTTCGTGCTACCGCGCCCGCGACTGGGAAGGCGCGCTGGCGGCGATCGAGCGCGGCCGCATTACCGACGACGCCCACAGCCTCGAACTGCTCTACAATCTCTACGCGACGCGAATTCGTTCCTATCAGGAAAGCCCGCCTCCCGAGGACTGGAACGGGGCCTACGCGCTGCTGACGAAGTAGGGTCGGCGATGCGCCGGTGGGGCAAGCTCCGAGCAGAGGGCGAAATTGTCCCGCGGCTCCACGGATAAGAAGTTCTTCACCATTCGGGCCTAAAAATTAAGCTCGATTGTGGGCCGGTTTATTTCAACTGGGGGTATGCAGGTATGTCTATCGCGCAGCCCATGCAGCTGCGTGGCGCCGCCGCGCCACCACCAGAGGCCGCGCCGCCGTCGGATCGCGAGCGCCTGGTCGACCAGCTTGCCAACCGGATAGGCGGTCTCGGGGTCGAACTCGCCGACGTCGCCGGCAACCTCCAGGAGGTCGCCGGCCGCGTGGCCGGCCAGTCCGACCGGTTCGGGCTCCTGCAGAAAACCGCCGAGACCATGGTCGCGACCAACCGCGACATTGCGGGCGCATCGCAGGCGGTGCAATCGGCCGCGGCACGCGCGGTCGAGGAAATCACGGAGTCGCGTACCGGCGTGGACGCCGCGGTGCAGCACATTGCCGAATTGATCAATGCCGTCGGCCGGATCGAGCAACGTCTGGGCTCGGTTGGAACCGCCCTTGCGCAGGTGGCAAAGGTTTCCGGCACCATCGAAACCATCGCCAAGCAGACCAATCTCCTGGCCTTGAACGCGACCATCGAGGCGGCGCGCGCGGGTGCCGCGGGCAAGGGCTTTGCGGTTGTCGCCAATGAAGTGAAGAGCCTTGCCGAAGCGACACGTCAGGCGACGCGTCTGATCGGCGATACCGTGCGCGACCTCGACGGCCAGGTCGGCGGTCTCATCGGCGAAAGCGGCGATGCTTCGCTGCGGGCCAAGCATGCCGGCGAGAGCACCCATGTCATCCAGGGCGTCATCGTTCGCGTGCATGACGGCTTCACCGCGGTCGGTCACGAGATCGACGGCATCGCCAAGGCCGCGACGGCCAACCTGGCGCATTGCGACAATGTGATCGGCGAACTCGGCGGACTCGCAACGGGAGTCGATTTTTCATCGACCGAGCTGAAGCGCGCCGACGACCGCGTCGCCAAACTGCTCGACCTTTCCGAAGGCCTCATCGAACTGATCGCCAATAGCGGGGTGGAGACCGCCGATACGCCGTTGATCGGCGTCGTCATCGACGCGGCGAGGCAGATATCGAACGCGTTCGAGGCCGCCATTGAACGCGGCGAGCTCACGCTCGATCAACTGTTCGACGAGAAGTACCGCGAAATCTCCGGCACCGATCCCAAGCAATACCTCACGAATTACGTCCCGCTCACCGACCGCATCCTGCCGCCGATCCAGGATCCGATCCAGAATATCGATTCCCGGATCGTGTTTTGCGTTGCCTGGGCGAAGGGTGGCTATCTTCCGACCCATAATCCGAACTATCGGCTGCCGCAGGGGAGCGACCCGGTCTGGAATAACGCCAATTGCCGCAACCGCCGGCTGTTCAACGATCGCGCGGTCCATAAAGTGGCGGCGAACACCAAGCCGTTTTTGCTGCAAACCTATCGGCGGGAAATGGGCGGCGGCAATTTTGTCCTGATGAAGGATCTGTCGTCGCCGATCCGCGTTCGTGGCCGCCACTGGGGCGCGTTTCGCATGGGCTTCCGCCAGTCCTGAACTCGCCACCGCGGCAAATCCGGGCGGGGGGATTCGCGGCCAGATGACGAAATAGCGCGGAAATTACGCGACGAGCAATTACGCGACGAGCACGTGGCCCCGATCGAAGCCGGCAGCCGGAGCCTCGATCTTGAGCCGTTCCACGAGCTGATCGAATTTTGCGAATGGCAGCGGCGGCGATACGATGTAGCCTTGGCCCTCTTCGACACCGCAGGCAATCAGCGCCGACAGCTGGTCCGGCGTCTCGATCCCCTCGGCGACGACCGTCATTTTGAGTTCGCGCGCCAGACGCACCAGCATTTCGACGATCGTCAGCGCGGAGGTGTCCCGCGTGATCGTGTCGACAAAGAATTTGTCGATCTTGATGGTGTTGGCGCCAAGGCCCTTGATCAGGGAAAGGCCGCTGTGCCCGACGCCGACGTCGTCGATGGCCACCCGAAAGCCGAACTCGCGCAGATCGGCCACCACCGCCGCGGCCTTTGCCAGGTCGGCAAATTCATCCCGTTCGGTGAGTTCAAGGACAATCTGGCGCGGAGACACTTTTGCTTCTGATACGACATCGCGAAGTCTGTCGACAAAGCCCGCGCTGAGCAGATGGCGCGGGACGACGTTCAGCGACAGCCTGAAATGCTTGTCGTGGCGAAGCCGCGGATAGAGCTCGCTGAGCGCCGTCGCCAGGATCTGCCACGTCATCGGCTCGACCCGCCCGCTCGATTCGGCGAGCGGAATGAAGCTCATCGGCGGAATGACCGTACCGTCCGCGCGAAGCCAGCGCGCCAGCACCTCGCAGCCCACGACGGCGCCGCTGCGCAGATCGAAGATCGGCTGGAAGAACGGCTTGAACTCGCGCGCGGCCAGCCCGCGATCGAGATCGGCGATCAGGCCGTCAGGTTTTGCTCCCGCCCGGGCCAGCAGAAAGCCGAACGCCAGGCCCAGGCCGCCCGCCAGGAACACACTTTGCCAATAGGCTTCGCTGTTCCAGCGCTGAAAAGCGCCCTCCTCGACCCGGATCGTTACCCGAAACGGATATCGCTTCGAAGCCCTGGAGAAATCGAACAGGTTCGACAATTCGCTTTCGGGTTTTGGTGCGAACCTGCCGACGTTCATCGCATTGTCGAGATCGAGCAGCACTTCACTATGGTCGCGCAGCTCCGCCGGCATGATGTCGAACACGTTGGCATTGATGCCGAGTATCGCGACCAGGGAATTATAGGCGTCGACGTCCCGCAACACGCCGAGCGCGATCCCGTTGATCTGATCGACCCGAAACAGCATCAGCCGGCCGTCGCTGGAATGCAGCATGTCGGGACGCCCGACCCACCCATTGTCGAATTCCAGGGTCTCGGAATAGGCCGAGCAGATCACCGAGCCGTCGCGATTGACCGAGCGGATGTCCTTGACGGCGGAGCGCTGATAGACCTGCAGCCGGACCGTCTGGAGCCAGGCCGGGTCGCAACTCATCGGTCCGCGTTTGGCAACCTCGTCCAGCGTCGCCGCGCCGACGTCGACCGAGACCTCGGACCGCCGCAACGCGACGTCGGTCAATTCCTGAAGCTGCTTCGAACGCTGCTTGTCGATGACCGCGGTCGCCGCGAAATGCCCCCCGCATACGAATACGATCAGGCAGACCGTCGCCAAAGCAGTCTGGGATAGGCTCGGCCAGCGCAGTTTCATTGCACGCGCGCATTCAATGGGACAACCAAAGCGGGAGGCTAGGACCAAGCCGCTAAGAATCGGTATAGATAGCGGCTTCAATGACTTAGAGTTAACGAAACCTCAAATTGCAGAGGCCTGGAAGCGGCCATTGGGAACCCGCGCGCGGGAACCGCGGGCTTCATCGGAACAATGACGCTCCGTCAGTCGGCAACGCGCAGCCGATAGCCGATGCCGGTTTCGGTGAGGACGAATTGCGGGCGCTCGGGATCGTGCTCGATCTTCTGCCGGAGCTGCCGGACATAGACCCGTAAATATTGCGCGTCGGTCAGCTCATCCCACAGTTCCTTGAGCAGGAAGCGGTGGGTCAGCACCTTGCCGGCGTGCTGCACCAGAACGCGCAGCAGCTCATACTCCTTCGGCGATAGCTTGATGTCCTTGTCACCGAGTTTGACGATCCGGCGCACCAGATCGACCGACAGGTCGCCGGTGCGGAACACCGGGCGTTCGCCATGAACCTGCAACTGGTGCCGCAGCGCGGCGCGCATCCGCGCCAGCAATTCGTCCATCCCGAACGGCTTGGTGAGATAATCGTCAGCGCCGAGATCGAGCGCGGCGACCTTGCCGGCCTCGTCGCCGCGACTGGAAAGTACCACGATCGGCACGCTGTCGTTGCGCGCGCGGATCATGCGCAGCAGATCGTGGCCCTGGATGTCCGGCAGTCCGAGATCGAGGATGATCAGGGCCGGCTGCTGGGAAAGCAGTTCGAGCGCTATCTTGCCATTGCTGGCTTCGAGGATGTCGTAGCCCTGGGTGCTGAGACCCATCCTCAGGAGCTTGCGGATCGGCGGCTCGTCGTCGATGACCAGAACCTTGATGGCGGCGGCGTTCATGCGGCGGTATCCAGCGCTTTGGTCGCCGCCGGTATCGGCAGCCGGATCGTCAGCACGGCGCCGCTGCGATCGCTGCGATTGGCGGCAGAGATGGTGCCGTGCAGGGCCTCGACAAAGCCGCGCGAAATCGCCAGCCCAAGGCCTGTTCCGGCGCGGACGTGATCGCCCTTCTGCGCGCGATAGAATTTGTCGAACACATTGTGCAGATCGTCGGGCGGAATGCCCTCGCCTTCATCCATGATTTGCAGGGTCACGGAATCCTTGTCCCGCAGCCCCTGGATCGAGATCGTGGTGTCCGGCGGCGCATATTTGGCGGCATTGTCCAGCAGGTTGAACAGCGCCTGCTCGAACAGCACGGCGTCGAGCTCCAGCATCGGTAAATCGGCGGCGAGCTCGAGACGGATCCTGTGATGCACCAGAATCTTGCCGGCGCGCCGCAAGGCACTGCCGACGATTTCGCCGAGATCGTGCCGCGCCGTGTTCGGCACCACCGCGCCGGATTCAAGCTTGGTCATGTCGAGCAGATTGGCGATGAACCGGTTGAGACGCTCGGATTCGTCGATGACGGTCGAGAGCAGATCGCTCCGCTCCGCATCGGACAGTTTGGGCGACAGGTCTCGCAAGGTAGAGGCGGCGCCAAGCACCGAGGCCAGCGGCGTCTTCAGGTCGTGCGAGATCGAGGTCAGGAGCGCCGCGCGCAGCCGATCCGACTCCACGGTGCGCTTGACGCGGTCCATGTCCTCGACCAGCAGCACCCGTTCGATGGCGAGCGCGCCCTGGTCCACCAGCGCGTCGAGCAGCCGGCGCTGGTCCGGCGTCAGCAGCGGCCCGGTTCTGTCGTCATCGATGCCGATGACGCCGATCGGGCCGCGTCCGGTGCGCATCGGAAGAAACAGGCGTTTTGCGCCGGGCAAAGTATCCGACCCCCGTCCCGCCGGACGATCGTTGCCCCAGGCCCAGTTCGCAGCGGCAAGGTCGGCCTTGTCGATTTCATCCTCGGGCGGATAGCCCGCCTTCACGGTGAGCAGACTATCTTCAGGCAGCAGCAGGACGACCCGCACCCGCAGCATCAACGCGATCTGGTAGGCGGTCGCCCACAGCACATCGTCCAGCGTCGCGGTGCCGGCGAGCTTGCGGCTGAAGGCGTAAAGCGATTCGGTGGTCCGCACCCTGCCGATCGCCGACACCGCCTGCGTGCGCACCCGTGCGGCGACATTGGACACCAGGATAGCCAGCAGCATGAAGAAGAAGAACGCCGCGATGTTGGTCGGATCGGTGATGGTGAAAGTATACACCGGCGGCAGGAAGAAGAAGTTGTAGCATAGCGATGCCGCGACGCTGGCCAGCAGCGACGGCCACAGCCCGTAGCGGACCGCAACGCCCACCACCGCCGTGAGGAACACCAGGTCGACATTCTCGATGCCGAACATCGGCTGGATCAGTTTGGCGATGCCGAGGCTCGCCGCAACCACCAGCAGCGCCAGCAGATAAGGTTTGGGATCGAACGGCTCGGACCGCTCCGCCGTCCGCACGGTCTTCTTCGCCAGGGGCTCGCTGCTGAGTTCTTCGCCGGCGATGACGTTGACGCTGATATGGCCGGACCGCCGCACCAGATCGTGCACCACCGAGCCGCGGATCAGTTCGAACCACCAGGAACGGCTCGCCTTGCCGATGATGATCTGGGTGACGTTATTGCCCTGGGCGAAGCCGATGACATCGTCGGCAATACGGCGTCCGACGCCGGGAATGGTCAGCGCCTCGCCACCCAGCGCCTCGGCCAATCGCAGCGTATCGGCCAGCCGGTCGCGCTCCTCGTCGGAGAGTTGCAGGCTGCGCCGGGTTTCGATGCTGAGCGCGGTCCACGGCGCGTGCAGCCGATCCGCCAGCCGACGGGTATAGCGCACTAGACCCGCGGCGCGCGGATCCTCGCTGACGCAAACCAGAATCCGCTCGCCCGCCGCCCACGGGCCGGCAATCGCATTGGCCTGCATATGGTTGAGCAACTGTTCGTCGACGCGCTCGGCGGTGCGCCGCAGCGCCAGCTCGCGTAGCGCGGTCAGATTGCCCGGCGAGAAATAATGCTCCAGCGCGCGCTCGGCCTGCTTGGGGACGTAGACCTTGCCCTCCTTGAGCCGCTGGATCAGATCGTCCGGCGTCAGGTCGACCAGCTCGATGGCGTCGGCGCGGTCGAACACCGAATCCGGCACCGTCTCGCGCACCCGCACATGGGTGATCTGCGCGACGACGTCGTTGAGGCTTTCGATGTGCTGGATATTGACCGCGGTATAGACGTCGATGCCGTGGCTCAGCAGTTCCTCGACATCGAGATAGCGTTTGGGATGCCGGCTGCCGGGGGCGTTGGTATGGGCGAGCTCGTCGACCAGCGCGATTTTGGGACGCCGCGCGATCAGGGCGTCGAGGTCCATTTCCTCGAGGATCTGATCCTTGTATTCGAGCCGGCGGCGCGGGACGACCTCGAGCCCCTCCAGCAGCGCCTGGGTTTCCGCCCGCCCATGGGTTTCGACCACGCCGACCACGATATCGACGCCGGCCTTCCGCCTGGCATGAGCGCTTTGCAGCATTTCAAAGGTCTTGCCGACGCCGGGCGCGGCACCGAGGAATATTTTGAGCCGCCCGGCCGCATCGTGCTCTCGCCGGGCCGCTTCCAGCAGCGCTTCCGGCGAGGGTCGTTGTTCAGGGTCACGGCGCTGATTTGCCATAAGGCAATATAGTCTCCGCCCCCGCTCCCGGCCAACCGGCTATTTCGATGTCGCGGCGGCGTCCAGCGCCAGATTGAGCGCCAGCACATTGACCCGCGGTTCACCCAGCAAACCGGCAAACCGGCCTTCGGTCTCCGCGGTGACCAGCTGCCGCACGCGATCCTCCGGCATGTTGCGCGCCTTCGCCACGCGCGGCACCTGGAATAGCGCGCCTTCCGGCGAGATGTCGGGATCGAGACCGCTTGCCGAAGTGGTGACGAGGTCGACCGGAACGGGCATGGACGGATTTTCGGCCTTCAGCTTCTCGACATCTTCCTTGACCCGATCATTCAGCGCCTTGCTGGTCGGACCAAGGTTGGACCCACCAGAATTGGCCGCATTATAGGGCGCCGGAACGGTCTTGGTGGAATCGGCGGGGTCCGGCGCCAGCGTCGCCGAGGGCCGCCCATGGAAATATTTGTCGTCCTTGAACTCCTGTCCGATCAAGGCGGAGCCGACAACCTTGTCACCCGCCCCGATCAGGCTGCCCTGCGCCTGTTTTGG
>JAQGJF010000885.1 GCA_028290765.1 Tardiphaga sp. | reverse complement strand
CGACATCGCCGCGCGCTTTGGCCGGTTGCTGCCGGCCAAAGCGCTTAGTCGCTTACATCTCACATTTTCAGCAAGAAGCAGATACAAGGGGTTACGGCCTATCGATAGACGTAACCCCCAACCCTCTCCCGGCGGGAGAGGGAGCGCGCTTCCGTCGCGATCAGCCTTCAATCCAGCCGCTTGATGCTGGTGACTTCGCTGTCCGCCGCGGCGATGCGGGCGATAGCGGCCTTGGTATTCTCGATCGCCGTGGCCATGTGATGGGCGTTGGCGTGAACGATTGTATCGGCGTCGCGCGCGATCGCCACGTGGCCCTTCCAGAAGATCAGGTCGCCGCGCCGTAGCCTTTGCGCTTCGGCGTCGGACAAGGTGCGGCCGAGCCCGGCTTCCTGCATGTCGCTGTCGCGCGGCGCGCCGGTGCCGCAGGCATTCAGCGCGACCTGCACCAGGCCCGAACAGTCAATGCCGAGGCTGGTCTTGCCGCCCCACAGATAGGGCGTGCCGCAAAATTGTTCGGCGACCGCGACGAAATCGCGCTCAAAGTGATCCAGCGTTCCGAGGTGCTGCGACGGCAGGAACCAGCCTTCAGTTGTAATGGCGAAGTTGCCGTCGTGGCGGACCACGGCGACTTTCGCCCCCAATGTCAGCGTATCGACCGGCGGCAGCTTGATCGAAGGACCGGGAAATACCAGCGTGCGCAGTGCGGTGACCTTGTGGGTCAGCGCGGTGTTCAATTTGGCGAGCGCGCGATCCGGAAGCCAGCCGACATAGCCGTCGCTGGCCAACTGCCCCCACGCCCAGCCTTCGCCGTCGCGGTCATAGATCGTGACGGTCTCGCCCTTCAACGCCTGCGTCTCCAGCATGGTATCGGACGACGGCGCTTTGCGCAGCGGCGCAATGGCGTCGATGATCTCGAGGGCCTGGCCTTCGACAAAGCGCGCGGCCTCGACCTTTCCCTCGAGGTATTTGGCGGCGAGGTCGGGCCGGGCCGGCGTCAGGCGCGGGTCATCCATAGCGTTCGCTCAGCAGTTTGTAGATCGCCCGCGCCGCCTGGCATTCGCCGCCTTCGGGCCGGGCCGGCTTGGCCGATGGCGTCCAGCCATAGATATCGACATGCAGCCAGCTTTTCGCCGCCTCGACGAAGCGCTGCAGGAACAGCGCGCAGGTAATCGAGCCGGCGAAGCCGCCGGACGGTGCATTGTTGATGTTGGCCACCTTCGAATCGAGCCATGAATCATAAGGCGTCCATAGCGGCAATCGCCACAACGGATCGTTCTCGGCCTTGGCGCAGCGGGCGACGTCCAGCGCCAGCGTTTCGTCATTGGTGTAGAATGGCGGCAGATCGGGGCCGAGCGCGACCCGGGCCGCGCCGGTCAGGGTGCCGAGATCGACCAGAAGATCCGGGGTTTCCTCGTCGGCAAAGGCGAGGGCGTCGGCCAGCACCAGGCGGCCCTCGGCGTCGGTGTTGCCGATCTCCACCGTGGGCCCCTTGCGCGAAGGGAAGATGTCGAGCGGCCGGAAGGCGTCGCCGGCCACCGCATTTTCCACCGCCGGAATCAGCACCCGTAACCTTAAGTTGAGTCCGGAATCCATCACCATCAGGGCCAGCGCCAGCACATTGGCGGCGCCACCCATGTCCTTCTTCATGATCAGCATGCCGCTCGACGGCTTGAGGTCGAGACCACCGGTGTCGAAACAGACGCCCTTGCCGACCAGCGTCACCTTCGGGTGCGCCGGGTCGCCCCAGGTGAAATCAATCAGCCGCGGCGCGCGCGGCGAAGCCATGCCGACCGCATGGATCAGCGGGAAGTTCTGTGTCGTGAGTTCGTCGCCGACGATGCAGTTGAATGACGCGCCGAAGCGCTGCGCCAGGGTTTGCGCCGCTTGCGCCAGCTGTTCCGGCCCCATGTCGTTGGAAGGGGTGTTGATCAGGTCGCGGGCCAGCGTGACCGCTTCGGCCATGCGTCCGATGTCCGCGACATCGACACCATCCGGCGGTACCAGTCGGACGTCGGGCGTGTCCGCCTTGCGATAGCGGCCGAACCGGTAGCTTCCCAGCACGAAGGCGAGAACCGCAAGACGCGTATCGTGCGGCGCATTGGCGAAGCGGTAGACCCCGGGCGGCAGCAGCCCCGGCAGTTGACCGGGCCGAAACAGATCGCGCGACTTGTGGGCATCGTCTTCCAGACCGAAAATGACATGGACGATCTCACCGTCCGCCGAGGGCAGCGTGAGGCAGGCCCCCGGCTTGGCCGCAAAGCCATTGGCTTTGGCGAAGTGCTGGGCCGGCGCGGGAAGGGCGGCGCTGATCGCCTCCCAATTCGCCTTGGTGACGAAGGTGATCGGAATGGCAGGCGTAGCCGGTGTGGCTTCAAACACGGGATGCATAGGGCTCTCGGTCTCGCTTGGTTGGAGAGAGGCTGGCGAAGGCGTCGACGCGGCGTAGCAGGGGCCAATTAACCAGACGTTAGGGTTAACAGTCTATTGCTGAGGGCATTCAGCCTTCATCTGTTCGGCTATCATGAGTCAAAGTGCCATGCGTCAGCCCTCTTGTCTTGCCCGGTATCTTGCATCCGCGGCCGTGGCGGCGATTTTGGCTGTGGGACTTGGCGGCTGCCAGACCGCGGGCATGCCCGACATTACCGGCTCGGTCGGTGCCAAGGCCGAAGCACGGCCGGACGCCGATCCGCGACGCACGACCGAGGCCTATGGCGAGCGCTACCGCGCTAACCCCAAGGACGCCGACGCGGCGCTGCGCTACGGCCAGTCGCTCCGCGCCACCGGTCAGCGCGCCCAGGCCGTTGCCGTGCTCGAGCAGGCCACCATCGCGCATCCCGGCAACAAGGCGCTGCTGGCAGGCTACGGTCGGGCGCTGGCCGACAACGGCAATTTTCAGCAAGCCTTCGACACCCTCACGCGCGCGCATACCCCGGATAATCCGGATTGGCGGATTCTCTCGGTCCAGGGTACCGCGCTTGATCAATTGGGGCGCCACGACGAGGCGCGCCGCTATTATGCGAGCGCGTTGAAAATCGCCCCCGGGGAGCCTTCGGTGCTGTCCAATCTCGGAATGTCCTACGTGCTGTCAAAGGATTTGCCGAAAGCCGAAGAGGTATTGCGCCGGGCCTATGGCAGTGCCAATGCGGACGCGCGGGTGCGGCAGAATCTGGGACTGGTGGTCGGCCTGCAGGGCCGTTTCGGTGAGGCGGAAACCATTGTGAAAGCCGACCTGCCGGCGGAGGAGGCTGCGGCGAATGTGGCTTATTTGAAAGACATGCTCAGCCGCAAGGAAAGCCCGCGCCTGGGCGCGGCGCCGGTGGAAACCGTCGGTCGTTCCTGACCGTCGATCATTCGTCGATCGAGACCGGGTGTCGTCCGGTCCGACCGAAATCAGTTCTTCGGCGCCGCCGCTGCGCCACCGCCACCGGTCGCCTGCAGGCTGAGCGAACCGGCCTGGTCGATGGTCGACTTGAAGTAGCTTTCGCCGTCACCCAGCGTTACCCGCCGCTGGCAGATCGGCATGCAGCTGTAGGATTCGCGCTCGACGCCGCGGTAGATGGTGACGACCTGATCGCTCGGGCCTCCGACCTGAATGACGCGATCCACCAGGATGTCGCCGCGGCGGTCCATCGCGATGACGTTGGTGGCGCCGTAACCCTTGCCGGTGACGACGATCATGCCGCCGGGCTGCATGGTGACGTCGGCGATCAGCGGGTTTCCAACGACAATGGTCGCGACGCGCTCCGGCAGCTTGACGAGCTTTGCCTGATCGACGCTGACCGCAATGGCGTCGTCGCCGGTGCCGGCCAGGGCAGCGGCCGGACACAGCAGAGTCGCAACCACGAACGACCGGAATACAAAAGGCGCGCGCACGCGGCGGCGCAGGAACCTGATCGACATACTCTACTCCGGGGCATCTACAAGCCGGCAGAAGCGATACGCAGCGGAACCGGCGCCCGACATGGCAAATGTGCCGTTAATTGATGAACGAACTGCAAACAGGCCCGAAATCGGCCTCGTCACGCTTTGTCGAGCGGACGCGTTCAGGTTCTGCGGCGTGCTTCGATGGCGAGCCTGCGCCACCGGCTGTCGGTCGCAGGTGAGTGCCGGCGTCGCACCGGTACGATGGTGAG
>JAQGJF010000875.1 GCA_028290765.1 Tardiphaga sp. | reverse complement strand
CCGGCCGCCAGATCGTTGACATAGAGCAGCGGCATCGCGCGGCTGGTGATCTGTTCGGAGCAGCCATAAGGATAGCGATCGAGCGCCTTGAGGATGGTCGCGGCGTCGAGCGCGGTGGACAGGCTGACCGACAGCGACACGCCGCCGGTGCCGGCCACCAGATCGGAGAACATGTCCGAGGTCAGCGTGAGGCTTTCGCCCTTCGCCAAGGCGCGGATCGAGCGGCGGGCCAGGATCTGCGTCGCCGCCTTCACATCCAGCGCATAGTGTCGCGCCAGCGTCAGCCCGTTTGGTCCCTTGATATCGACGTCGAGCTGCGCGGTGCCGGCGCCGCCATTGGCGTCGATCGCCAAAGCCAGCGAGGTGCGCTGCTTGGCGGCGAGCTTTACCGTCGTGGCCGGGTTGCCGGTGACCTTCACCGGGCCCGAGGTTTTGACGTTGATGGTGTAGTCGCCCGGCGCCCCTTCGACATTGTCGAGATCGAAACTCATGGTGCCGCGATCGCCATTGAGCAGGAAGCGCGGCAGCGTCGCCGTCAGCACCACCGGATCGCGCACGATGACATCGGTGGTGGCGCGGCCGAGTTTAGTGGCGGTCCATGCCACCGCCATCACCCGCGCGGTGCCGGCGAATTCCGGAATCTCGAAGGAGATCTCGGCGGTACCGTCGGCGGCCACCGTGACGATGCCCGAATACAGCGCCAGCGGCTTTTGCGTCGGCGGACTGCCCTGCAGCTCGGCGCCGGCCGAGTCACCGCCGGTCTTGAGCTGACCGCGGGTGCCCTGCATGCCGTCGATCAGTTGCCCATAGAGATCGCGGATTTCCGAGGTCATGCGGCGCTGGCCGAGATAGTAGTCGTCCGGCGCCGGCGGCTTGTAATTGGTCAGATTGAGAATGCCGACATCGACCGCGGCGACGACGATCTTGGCGTCCTCGCCGGGATTGAGACCGCCGAGCTTGACCGGCAGTTTCAGCGTGGTCGAGGGGCGCACCAAGGCCGGCGGCGCCAGATCGACGGTGAGCGTGTGGTTCTTCTTGTCGATGCCGAACCATTTCAGGCCGATGGCACGGCCGGGCATGCGCTTGGCGTCCACCTCGAGCGGACGGCGCAGCGTCGCCACCACATAGGCGCCGGTGCCCCAATCCTTGCCGACCGGGATCTTGACCTGCGAGGTGCCTTCCTTGACCTGGGTGGTCTGGGTGGTCAGCAGCCGGTCGCCGAGCACGTTGATGGTCAGCTTGCCGGCGACACGCGAATTGACGGTCACCACCATGGTGTCGCCGGACGCGTATTCCGGCTTGTCGATCGAGGTTTCCAAGAGGTCCGGGGTGTCGGCGCTGCCGTCGGAATACCAGCCGACGTCGAACTGCACCGAGGTCAAGGGACCGTCGGCCTCGGTCGATTTGACGTCGAGGCGGTAGCGGCCGGGCTGCGGCGCGAGCGTGATGCGCGACGGCTTGTCGGCGGCGATGTTCAGGTCGCCATCGGCGACGCGCTTGGTCGATTTGACCGGCTCGTATTCCCAGGACGAACTCTGGCGATACCATTGATAGCGGGATTCCATCCGCAGCAGTTCGTAGCGCAGGCCGCTGCGGGCGAGCGGCTTGCCGTCCGGTGCGGCGAACACGACGTCGAATTCGGCCTTGTCGCCCTCGGCGACGTTCTTGTCGGCAAACAGCGGCTTGACGCCGATCATCGCCGCGTTCGGCGCCACCGGCAGCACCAGCTTGCGCTCGACGGCGCGGCCGCCGGCCTCGGCCATGCGAATAAAGATCTGGGCTTCCTGCGGCCGGGTCGATGCCGGCGGCTTGGCGAGGCTGACCGGGAATTTTGCGACGCCATTGGCGTCGGCCTCGGGCAGATTTTCGATCGGCGTGCGCTCGTTGCTGGTGGTCTCGTCGTCGGCGACGCCGAACTGATAACCCGCGAAACCCGGGCGGCCGGATGCCGGCGCCACCAGCATGTCACCCTCGAGCTGCAGGCCGGAGGCCGGCGCGCCGTAGAGGAAACGGCCATTCACTTCAAGTTCTACAGGAGCATCAGGCTTGATCTGCTTGTCTTTGGCAGATATGTCGAATTCGATACGATCCGGAACGTAATCCTCAACCATGAACGTGGTCTCGCCCACTGACGAGCCCTTAGGATCGGTGAACGCCCGCACCCGCCAGGTGCCGGTCGGCACCGCCGAATTGAGCGGCATGGTCAGGCTGCGGCCGCCCGCGCCCTCGTCGGCCAGCACGGCGCGGCGGAACTCGACGCCGTCGGGACGCTCGATCACCACGGTCAGCGGACCATTGGTCACGGCATTGCCCTGGCCGTCGCGCAGCAGCGCGGTGAGATACACCGTCTCGCCGGAACGATAGACACCCCGCTCGGTATAGACGAAGGCATCGGCGCCGGCCGGCACCGTGCGGCCGGAGACGCCGCGGTCGGACAGGTCGAAGGCACTGGTTTTCAGGCTCAGGAAGGCGTAGTCGGCCTTCTCGCCGGTGACGGTCAGCATCGCCGGAGACAGACCGCCCTCGCCGCGCGCCAGGCCGGCCTCGAACAGCACATGGCCTGTGTCGTCGGTCTTGCGGGTGGCGAGAATCTCGTTGTTGCGCGCCACCAGCCGCACCTCGGCCTTGCCGACCGGATCGGTCGAGGCCAGCGAATTGACGAACACGTGGATGCCGTCATTGCCCGAGAAAGCCGCCAGTCCGAGATCGGACACGATGAACCACTGCGTCGCCAGCGAACCCGAATCCTCGTCCCTGGCCGAGCCCGGGCCCTTGGCAACGGCGGTCATCACATAAACGCCGGGTTGCAACTCGCCGAGCGCCTGATCCACCGGGAAAGCCGTGGTGACATCGGCGTTGAGCGTCGTAGCGGTCGTCAGTTCGCCGGACCAGACCTTGACGCCGCGCTCGTCGCCGAGGTCGTTGAGCTCATAACTCGACAGCGCACGCTGGAAGTCGCTGCCGACAACCGTGTTGATCAGGTTGCGATCGCCGATCCGGAACACCTGCACCGACACCGACTGGGTATTGACGCTGATCAGCGGAATGCCCTGCTGGCCGGTACGCGGCAGCACATAGGCCCGCCCGGTAAAGCGCACGAACGGCTTGCGGTCGCGGACATAGATGTTGAACTCGGCAGATTTCGGCAGGGTTTCCTTGACCGTCGACGGCAGGCCGGCGCGCAGATTGATGTTGTAGCGCTCGCCATGCTTGAGCCCTTCGACGCAGAGCTGTTTTTCTTCACTCGTCAGCGCCGGTTTGTCGCTGCCGGCGAGCGCCAGGAACGGGGCAAAATCGACGCGCTTGGCGAGATCCTCGGAGAACTGGAAACAGGCGCGCGGCGACGCCGAATCCGAATCCACGGTGTAATCCAGCAGCCGGAAGCCGTGATCGTCGCGCAGTTTTTCGTATTGGCCGCGGACGTCGGCGACCTCGCGCATGTCGAGCGAGAGCCGCAGCGCGTCCAGCGCCGGGCGCCACAGCTTGCGGTCGGACAAGGACCGGCCGAGCACGGCCAGGGCGTCGGCCTCCTCGGCGGGATTGCCGGCGCGCTGGTAGGCGATGTAGGCGGCGGTGGAGGCGCGCTCCAGCAGAAAAGTCTGTTCGGTCGAGGTCGGCGATTTGATCTGGAAAATGGTGCGGGCCAGCCGCAGCCAGTTGCCGCTGTCGTCGGGCGCGATGGTGGCGATCTGGCCCAGGGTCTGCAGCCCGGCGCGGAAATCCAACCGCTTGAACGCCGCATCGGCGTCGGTCCGCAGCGTGGCCGCGGACTTGGTGATGGATCCGGCTTCGCTCTTGATCTGGGCTTCCAGCTTGATCGCCGAATCGGCCAGATCGTCGCGCCGGAAAGCCTTATCCGCCGCCTCCGCCGAGCATAGCCCAAGCGCCAGCACGGCGCAGAGTGTTGCGGCGCGAACCAAACCAATCATGATGGACTCCCTGCGCGGACGAACGCCGCTTGAAGGTGAGAGATGCGTGAAAAGGTGACGGACTGATGGCCGTGACAAGGGGTAGTGCAAAAGTCGCGTGCGACATGGCCGTGCAAGGTCCAAACCCGCCCCGGCCGCAAGCCGTGGCGCATCAATAAGTGAGCCGGCCGCCGAAGGCAAAACCGCACCGTGGTGGTTGGTCGCGCGATGGCGACAATGGTTCGGAACGGGCGTGGCCAAGGCGCGGAATTTTGATGGATTTCTACGCCGCGGATTAAGGGTATGAGTCCCGCCGGCAGCAGAACAGCACGAAAAACATCAACAACAAACGCTCTTCAAATTTCTTCGATGACATTACCTGGACTTCGAGGAAAACAGAACCGGAAGAAACGGGACAGTTTGGGACAAGAGCGGACGAAATGTCCCGGCGCTGGGGACTGGCGGAGCGTCATCCATCTGTCCTACAAGCCGGCAAGATCATTCGGATCGCGGGCACTTTCGAGACGAGCCATGGTTTCCGCAAGGGCCTCCGGCGCGGCATTCGGTTCGGACGAGCGGCGGGTCGCCGCGATGGCAATCTCCTTGGCAAGCCGGGTGTATTCGAGCCAGATCAGATACAGCATCAGCGGCGGCTTTTCGTGCCGCAGCAGCATTTCGGCGCAGCGCGGTCCTGATCCCTCGAGGGCCCACCATTGCTGCGCAATCACCACGATCTTCCTGAAATTGCGCAGCGTGCCCGAAAATTTGTCGCGATCGACCCCGGCCAGAACCGCGCAGTGGTTGAGCCAGTTCAGCCCGGCCAGGGTGGCAATCACGAAATCGTCGATGGCTACGCCAGTAAAATCGACCACGGTGTCTTCGTGCGGCGGCCGGCGGAGGAATGCCTCGAGCATTTCGGGTTGGCGAACCGGATCGACCAGCAGTTCGACCTCGCGCCCGGGGACCATGACGACATAGCGCATCGCCTCGATCCGGGTGTGCTCCCAGATCGCGCGCACATTGCCGTCAACATCCGTCGGGGTTCGTTTGCAGGCCGGATAGATCAGATCGCCGCGATCGGCCTTGCCGATGTATTGCGGCACGGCCTGGTCCAGGGCCTGGAGAATAGCCGTCGGGCCGGAGAGATTACCGACGTCAGCCATCGCCGCCTCGGATCGCCGTGGCTGCTTTGCACTCCGCTCTCCGAACCAGCCCATCCCGGCCTCCCGTTCGAAAACGTCGGCACAAGATTAGATCGGTACCGGCACCGGCGCACCAGGAAAAACCCGCGGCGGGTGCTGCCCGGCTTCAGGCAAACTCCACACCGATCGTCGATCCCTTGCGCCACACCACCCTGCAGGGCCGTCCCTGGTCGGACCGTGTCAATTTCAGCAGGAACCGGGGCTGGACGAACTGCGAGTCCTCGACCCTGAGTTTGGCGCCGCCCGGGGACAGGTCCAGCACCTTGCACTTCCGGGTCGCGAAGCTGCCGTCGATCGCCAACCATGCGTCCTGATTGGTTTGTCGTCGAACCGGTCGGGTTTTCTTGCTGAAAAAGCCCACAACGCAGACCTCAAAGAACGAACGCGCGTCATGCTCGCTGGCGGCAACAATTCAGCATCGTGTCCAATCGTTAACAGATCGTAAGCGGGAGGCAGGCCCCGGATGGGGTCGCGCCTGCGTCCGCCGAGGGCCGGAATGAGGTTCCGCCGCCTGCCGGCTCACCTCTCCCGGAACGCCCGCATCACCTGGTCGGTCAGCGGCTTGGCCAGATAGGAGGCCATGGTCCGGTCGCCGGTCTTGATGAAGGTTTCCACCACCATGCCGGGCACCAGTTTGACGTCGCCGAGATGCTCGGCCTCCGACGGCGGGATCGCGATCCGGACCGTGTAATAGGCGACACCGGTGCGCTGTTCGGTGGTGGTGTCCGCCGAGATCCGGCTGACGATGCCATTGACCTGCGGGGTGATGCGCGCATTGAAGGCGGTAAAGCGCAACGCCGCCGCCTGGCCGAGCACGACCTGATCGATGTCCTGGGGCGCGATCCTGGCCTCGATCGCCAGCGCATCATTGGCCGGCACGATCAGCATCATCTGCTCGCCCGGGCTGACCACGCCGCCGACGGTATGAATGTTGAGTTCATGGACGGTGCCGTCCTGGGGTGCCCGAATATCGATCCGCTTCAGCTGATCGAGTGCCGCCACCTTGCGCTCGACATATTCGCCGGTCTTGCCTTCGATTTCCCGCAACTCCTTGGCGACGTCGCTGGCCAGATCCTGATCGATCTGGAAAATCTGCAGGCCGATTTCAGCGGTCTTGCCGCGCGATTGCGCGATCGAGGCGATCAGCTGCGCGCGCTCGCCGCCGATGCGGGTCGCCTCGCGCTCGAGCGCGGTCAGCCGGGTCAGCGGAATCAGTTTCTTTTCCCACAGCTCGGTAACCCCGACCAGTTCGCGCTGGATCAGCACGATTTCCTGGGCCTTGGCCTCCTGCTGCGCCGTCAGGCCGCGGACTTCCTCGTCGAGCTGGACGATGCGCTGCTCGAGCTGCTGCTTCAACCCCGCCCGCGCCGCGCGGCGCATCGCGAACAGGCGCCGCTCGCCGTTCATCACCTTGATGACGTAAGGATCGGACGCGCGATCGACGAAGGCGTCGGGAAACCGGACCTGGTCGAGAGCGTCGCGTTCGCTCTCGAGACGCGCCGCGCGCGCCGTGAGTTCGTCGAGTGCATTGACCACAATGCCGAGATTGGCCCGCAGCATCGTCTCGTCGAGGCGGACGACGACGTCGCCGGCGTGCACGACATCGCCGTTGCGAACGTTCAACGCGCCGACCACGCCGCCGGTCGGATGCTGCACCTTCTTGACGTCGGACTCGACAACCACCGAACCCTGCGCGATCAGCGCGCCGGCAATGTCGGTCGTCGCGGCCCAGCCGCCGACGCCGCCGACCAGCAACAGCACCGCGACCGATCCAAGGATGGCGTGCCAGCGCAGCGACCGCCGCGGATCGAATTCATCATTGTCATTCGCAACCGAATTCATCGCGCCACACCCGCCACCATCTTGGGCCCGGCAACCGCCGCCTGAGGGCGCAACACCTGGGCCAGAACCTCATCCCTGGGACCGAACGCCTGCTGGCGGCCATTCGCCAGCGACAGCACGTGATCGACGCCGGCGAGCGCGCTGCCGCGATGCGCGATCACGACCACGATGCCGCCGCGCGACCGAACCCCGAGAATGGCCTGCGTCAGCGCCTCGTCGCCCTCCGAATCGAGATTGGCGTTCGGCTCGTCCAGCACCAGCAAAAACGGACTGCCATAGAGCGCGCGGGCCAGCGCGATCCGCTGCTGCTGGCCGCCGGACAAATTACGCCCCTGCTCGCCGACCGGCGTGTCGTAGCCCTGCGGCAGACGAACGATCAGGTCATGGACGCCGGCGGCCTTTGCGGCTGCGACGATGTCTTCCGGCTTGGCGTCCGGATCCAGCCGGCCGATGTTTTCGCCGACGGTTCCCTCGATCAATTCGACGCTTTGCGGCAGGAAGCCGACATGGCTGCCGAGCGCCTCGGGCGGCCATTGATCGAGGGCGGCGCCATCGATGCGCACGCTGCCGCGGGCCAGCGGCCACAGCCCGACAAGGGCCCGGGCGAGCGAGGATTTTCCCGATGCGCTGGGCCCGATGATGCCGAGCCCGCTGCCGCTCTTCAGGGCGAAGGTCACGTCGGACACCACCGCCCGCTGCGTCTGCGGCAGTACGACGGTGGCGCCTTCTACGGACAGGCTGTCCGCGGGCGCCGGCAGCGGCGTCGGCGATGGCAACACCGGAATCAGCTCCAGCAGCTTGTCGAGCCGGGCGCGCGCCTGGCGCGCCGCGATCAGGCTCTTCCACTGCGTGATCGCCAGATCGACCGGCGCCAGCGCCCGCGCCGACAGGATCGAGGTGCCGATGATGATGCCCGCGGTGGCCTGCTGATTGATCACCAGCCAGGCGCCGACCGCCAGCACGCTCGACTGCAGCATCAGGCGGAACACCCGGCCGGCGGCGGCGAGGCCGTCGGTGACATCGTTGGCGCGGAGCTGGCCGAGTACATGCTTGTGGTTGGCCGCCTGCCAGCGCGCCAGCAATGGCCTTGTCATACCGAGCGCGGTCAGGGCCTCGGCATTGCGGCGGCTGAGTTCAGCCAGACGCGAACGTTCCGCCCCGGTCTGCGTCGCCTCCCGCACCGGCTGCCGCGAATAGATTTCGGTCGCCAATGTCAGTGCGATCAGAATGACCGCGCCGGCCAGGACGGTGACGCCGATCCAGACGTGAAAGGCAAAGCAGATGGCCAAATAGAACGGCAGCCACGGGAGGTCGAAGAATGCCGTCGGACCGCGGCCGGTCAAATAGTTGCGGATGGTGTCGAGGTCGCGCACCGGCTGGATGCCCTCGCCGCCGCGTGGCGCCTGCAACGGCAGGCGGACGACCAGTTCATAGACGCGGCCGGTCATGGTCCGGTCGAGCCGCATCGCGATCCGGCTCAGGATCCGGCCGCGAATGCCGTCCAGCAATCCCTGGAACAGATACAGCACCATGACCAGCACCAGCAGACCGACCAGCGTCGGCACGCTGCGGCTGGGCAGCACGCGGTCGTAGACCTCGAGCATGAACAACGAGCCGGTCAGCGCCAGGATGTTGAGGATCCCGCTGAACAGCCCGAAGACCACAAAGGCGCGGCGATTGGCGCGTAGCGCCTCACCCAGCTCGGATGGCGCGCGTCCGCCCGACGGCTTGCTGACACTCAAGAACTGCACCCCAAAGCGACGATGTCCGGCGTTCGGAAGTGCAGACGGAGACGACACGCACGAAACGCGAAGGTATGATGATCACGACTGCGCAGATGGATAGCTGTGGATTGTTACAGTTCGCTGACAAACGCTGATGGGGCGCCAGATGGCGCCCCATTTTGCTGGAAGGTGTGGATAATCTCAGGCGAAGCGGAAGTCGTCGACCGTCAGGCTGGCCTTCATGACGCCGGCCAGCGCCATGCTGGAGCCGTCGGCATAATCGATATGCACGCCACCGGCGACGTCGTGCACAGCCCCTGATTGCATCAGCGCGGCGAAGTCGGCGAACACGTGGCTGTCGAGCTGCACCACATCGTGCGAGGCCCCCGTCGCCTGGAAGTCGAACACCGTATCGTGGCCATCGCCGGCCTTGAATACGAAGGTGTCGCAGCCGGCACCGCCGTACAGCAGGTCGTTGCCCTGCCCGCCGGTGATGACGTCGTTGCCGGCGCCGCCCATCAGCGTGTCGTTGCCGTCACCGCCATTGATCGTCTCGTTGCCGGCACCGCCGGTGATGTGATCGTTGCCGGTGCCGCCGTTGAGCACGCTGTTGCCGGCGCCACCGAACAGATAGTCGTTGCCTTCGCCGCCATCGACCGTCTTGTTGCCGGCCGCCGCGAAGACGTAGTCGTCGCCCTTGCCGGCGTCGATGATGTCATCGCCGGCACCGCTGTAGATGTTGTCGTTGCCGTCGCCGGCCGTGATCCGGTCGATGCCGCTGGTTCCGGTCAGCGTATCGGCGCCGTCGGTGCCGTTGATCACATTGACGTCGGTCACGCCATTGACCGTCAGCGTGAACTGGCCGGTGGTGGAAGCGTGGCCGGAGTCTTCCGCGGTATAGCTGATCGACACCGTGGCGTGCTGGCCGTCGTTGAGGCTGTCGAACAGCGAACCGGGCGTGTACTGCAGCTGGCCGCTGACGATCGAGAACGCCGAAGACACCTGTTCAGGCGTCAGCGCGATGCCATCGACGCCGGTGACGTGGAAGCCTGTGAGCGAGGGCGTGCCGTCCTCGACATCGGTGTCGTTGCCGGTGAGGTTGAACAGCGCGCTGTCGTTTTCTCCGACCGTGGCGGCATCGTTGACGGCGTGCGGCGCGTCGTTGACCGGATTGACGGTCAGCGACACCGTGCTGTCGACGACGGCGTGGCCGTCGCTGACCGACACGATGAAGCCGTCGCCGCCATTGTAGTTCGCCGAAGGCGTGTAGCTCCAGTTGCCGTGGTCGTCGATGGTGACGATGCCGTGGCCGGCGCCGTCGCCCTTGATGCTGTAGATCAGCGTATCGCCGTCGACGTCGGTGGCCGCGATATGACCGGTCACCGGCGTATCCTCGTTGATCGTCACCGCCACCG
>JAQGJF010000872.1 GCA_028290765.1 Tardiphaga sp. | reverse complement strand
GCCGCGGGATATCGCAGACTGACGACCACCCGCGTCGCCGAAAGAGCGGGCGTCTCCGTCGGAACGCTCTACCAGTATTTTCCGAACCGGCAGGCGCTCATCGCCGCCGTGATCGAACGCCACCTCGAAGAAACGGCAGCGCTGGTCGAGCATGACTGCCGGACGCTGTCGGGACGATCGCTCGATGAGATGGCGGCCGGGCTGGTGGACGCGATCATCAAGGCAAAATGCCAGCGCATCGAGATTTCGCGCGCCATGCAGGAGCCTCTCGCCGATATTGGCGGCGTGCCATTGGTGAAAGCGGCTGCGAACAAAGCGGCGGCCTTCGTCGCCGAAATGCTGACAAGCTGTCGCGACGCCGCCTTCGACGACGTCCATCGCCTGGCTTTCCTGATCGTGACCAGTTGCCGATCGCTGCTGCAATCAGCCATCGTCGACCGCGCCAGTTCATCCGACATGGCGGCGCTTCGCGTGCATATGCGCGCGATGGTGCATGGCTATCTCAAGGAGATGCAGCGCGTGCCTGCGCAGATTCGCCGGGCCAGGGGAGCGGCGACGACCACTATCCGGCCCTGACGGACCCCGATACCGGCGTCGGGCCCGTGAAACATGCTGGTCAGTCACGTGATTTTTGTGCATACAATCGCCGGTAGACCTAGCATCTCCGGGAAAGCGCCCCCTTGAGCTCCGAAAACGGCACGTTGAAAGTGGGTCCCCGCCTCCGGCGCGCACGGTTGTCCAAGGGCCTGCGCATGAGGGATCTGGCCCAGGCCGTCGGCTGCGACGAGAGCATGATCTCCAAGATCGAGGCCGGCAAAGTCATGCCGTCGCTGCCGATGCTCGACAAGATGGTCCACGCGCTCGACCGGGACATGGCGTCGTTCTTCGGCCTGAAGATCGACGAATACAAGCTGGTGCAGAAGCCGGAGGATCGGCTCAAGGTGCATGTCGACGCACTGCGCGGCGGAACCGGCGTCACCTATGAGCGGCTGGTGCCGGTGGCAGCCGGCAATCTGCTCGAGGCGAACGTCCATGTGGTGGCCCCGGGGGGTGAGAAGATCGACCTCATCACCCACCAGGGCGAAGCGGTCGGCTACCTCGTTTCCGGAACCATCGAACTGACCATCGACGACACGACCTATCTGATGACTTCAGGCGATTCCTTCTTCTTCAAAGCCTATCTGACCAACAGCTATCGCAATGTCGGACAGGAAGAAGCGCGGATCGTCTGGGTCAACACGCCGCAAGTTCACTGAGCCGAAAGATCAGGCGCCACGGAGCATGAATTTCATGCATGTGGCGTAAAGAGCAGCAGCGGGTATTGCGGACCCTCTTGCTTCCACCGCGTGAGCGCAACAGCAGCGATGTTGCAAACCGCTACGCCGCTTGAGGTTGGGCTGATCCGCGTTTTTAGCGGCTCAAGTCCGATGAAGCTGGCACACCACTTGCTTAAATCCGGACATGACTGTGATGCATGCCAATGACCCCTGGCTGCGCCTCGATCCCGACTGGGGCCCGAATGCGTCCGATGCGCTCCGGCAAAGCCGCCGCACCGACGAATAACGGCAGGCGAACCGCTGATGGCTTTCATTTGGAAACGTCTTCTTGGCACCATCCCCAGCCTGCTGGGCGTTATCGTTCTCACCTTTTTCATATCGCATGCCCTGCCCGGCGATCCGGCGGCCTACTTCGCCGGGCCCGCCGCGAATGCCGCCTCGATCGCCAATATCCGCACCACGCTGGGACTGGACCGCCCACTTCCCGTGCAGTTCGTGCACTACATCGGCGACCTCGCGCAGGGTAATCTCGGCCATTCGCTGACCACAGGCCAACCGGTCCTGACCGACCTGCTCGAACGGCTTCCCGCCTCGCTGGAATTGTCGTCCTTCGCGCTGCTGTTCGCCGTGAGCATCGCCATCCCGATGGGCGTCTGGGCCGCGACCCGCATCAACGGGCCAGTCGATCATGCCTGCCGCGCGCTGGTCACCGTCAGCGCGGCCTTCCCGACTTTCTTCGTCGGCCTGCTCTTCGTCTATGTGTTTTATTTTCTGCTCGGATGGGCGCCACAGCCGCTCGGCCGCCTGAACGAGATCGCCTTCTCGCCACCGCCTCATGTCACCGGGGCCTATACCATCGACGCGCTCCTCGCGGGCGATTGGCCGGTGCTCCGGGCGTCGCTGGGCCAACTGATCCTGCCCTCGATATCGCTCGGCCTGTTCGCGCTGGCGCCGATCGCGCGCATCACGCGGGCCGCCATGCTGGAGACGCTGGGCAGCGACTTCATCCGCACCGCGCGCGCCAGCGGATTGCCGGTACGCAAGATCCTGATGACCTACGCCTTCCGCAATGTGCTGCTGCCGGTCTCGAGCGTGCTCGGCATGGTGTTCTCCTTCCTACTGGGCTCGAACGTCCTCATCGAACAAGTGTTCGGCTGGCAGGGTGTCGGCGCCTATGCGGTTTCGGCCGTCATCGCTTCCGACTATGCGGCGGTCCAGGGCTTCGTCCTGATGATGGCGACGCTTTACGTGCTGCTGAATCTAGCGGTCGACATTTTCGCGACGGTGGTCGATCCACGCGTCCGGTTCGAGGGCTGAGCGATGAGTCTTGTCACGCTGGCCCGCAACACCGGCTATGCCTTCGGCGAAAATCGCCTGACGCTGGTGGCCGCGATCATCCTGGCGCTGCTGGCGCTGTGCGCCATTTTCGGGCCTTCCATCGCGCCGTACGATCCCCTGACCACCTCCGCCACCACCAAGCTGGCGCGGCCCAGCGCCCTGCATCCGTTCGGGACCGACGCCCTCGGACGCGACATCCTCAGCCGCGTCATCGTGGCGGCGCGCCTCGACCTCGGCATGGCGGTCTCGGCGGTGGCGCTGTCGTTCGTGCTCGGACTGACGCTGGGTTCGCTCGCCGGTTATTTCGGCGGCTGGACCGACCGGATCGTCGGCCGCGCCATGGACACCATCATGGCCTTCCCGCTGTTCGTGCTGGCGATGGGCATCGTCGTGGCACTCGGCAACAGCGTGGCCAACATCATCATCGCCACGATGATCATCAACCTGCCGTTCTATTGCCGCTTCGCGCGTGCCGAGGTGAACGTGCGGCGCGAGCTCGGCTATGTCGAGGCAGCGCGCATGGGCGGCAACGGCTCGCTGCGCGTCCTGCTGAACCATATCGTCCCGAACATCCTGCCGCCGATGATGGTGCAGGCCTCGCTCAACATGGGATGGGCGATCCTCAATGCCGCCGGTCTGTCCTTCATCGGGCTCGGGGTTCGGCCGCCGACGCCGGAATGGGGCATCATGGTGTCGGAAGGCGCCAGCTTCATCATCTCGGGCGAATGGTGGGCCTTCATGTTCCCGGGCGCCGCTCTGGTGCTCGCGGTGTTCTCCTTCAACATGCTGGGCGACGGACTACGCGATCTCCTCGATCCATGGTAACGCGTGTGATGGCTCAACTCGAGATCGACAATCTGTCGGTGGAGTTCCGCACCCGTCACGGCGTGGTGCGGGCGCTGGACAGCGTGACCCTGTCGGTCTCGCGCGGCGAGATCGTCGGCGTCGTCGGTGAAAGCGGATCAGGAAAATCCGTCACCGCCTACACCGTCATGGGCCTCAACGATGAGGCCGCACAGATCACCAAAGGCAATATCACGATGGGCGGCATCGATCTTCTGGCGGCACGGCCGGAAGCGATGCGCGAACTGCGCGGTCGCGAGATGGCGATGATCTTCCAGAGCCCCCGCACCGCGCTCAATCCGATCCGCAAGGTCGGCAAGCAGATCGAGGACGTGCTTCAGGAGCATGCCGGCCTGCCCAGCCGGGACCTCAAGAAAGCGGCGATCGCGGCGCTGGCGCGGGTCCGCATTCCCGATCCCGAACGCCGGGCGGAAGCCTATCCGTTCGAGCTTTCAGGCGGCATGTGTCAGCGCGTGATGATCGCCATGGCGCTGGCCTGCACACCGTCGGTCCTGATCGCGGACGAGCCCACGACTGGACTCGATGTGACGACCCAGGCGGTGATCATGGACCTGATCAGGGACATGAGCCGCTCGACGCGGATGTCGACGCTGCTGATCACCCACGATCTCGGCCTCGCCGGCGAATATTGCGACCGGATTGCCGTCATGCATGCCGGGCACATCGTCGAGATCGCCTCCACCGAGGCGCTTCTCGATCATCCGGCCCATCCCTATACGCACCAGTTGCTCGCCGCCACGCCGGTGCCGGAATCGCGCCTCGACGACCTCAATTCGATTCCCGGCCATCTGCCCGATCTGCGCAGCGAGTTGCCGCCCTGCCGCTTCAGCGGACGCTGCGAGCGGCGCCAGCCGATCTGCGACGAGGCGGAGCTTCCCTGGACCGAATTGTCGCCCACGCATGTCGTGCGCTGCCGGTTTCCGCTGTCATGACGCCGCTGCTCGAAGCCCGATCGCTGACCAAATTCTACCCGATCAAGCGGGCGGCGCGCGGCGCCAAGCTCCACGCGGTCGACGATGTGGATCTGGTGATCGGCGCCGGAGAAAGCGTCGGTCTGGTCGGCGAATCCGGTTGCGGCAAGTCCACCATGGTGCGCTTGCTCGGCCGGCTGATCGATCCCACCGCGGGACAGATTCTGCTCGGCGGCGAGGATCTCACCGCGATGACCCAGGCGAAATTCGCGTCCTCGCCGAGCCGGCGGCGGATCCAGGTCGTGTTCCAGGACGCCACCGAAAGCCTGAATCCGTCGTTCCGCGCGTTTCAGGCGATCGCCGATCCGCTGAAGCGGCTGCTCGGCATGAGCAACGGCGCCGAGATGGACAAGCGCGTCCGCGCCACCGCCGCATTGGTCGGGCTACCGCAAGAATTGCTGCAGCGTTATCCGCATCAATTGTCGGGCGGCCAGCGCGCGCGCGTGGGCATCGCGCGCGCGGTTGCGGTCGAGCCCTCGCTGCTGATCCTCGACGAGCCCACCTCGGCGCTCGATGTGTCGGTCCAGGCCGTGATCCTGCGGCTGCTCGCCGACCTGCGGGACCGGCTGGCGATGAGCTATCTGTTCGTATCGCA
>JAQGJF010000835.1 GCA_028290765.1 Tardiphaga sp. | reverse complement strand
CGCCGGCAACGCCGACGGCAATATCACGATCGTCGAATGGTTCGATTATCAGTGCCCGTATTGCCGCAAGCTCGAGCCCGAGCTGCAGCAGGCGGTCAAAGGCGACGGCAAGGTGAGGTTGGTGTTCAAGGACTGGCCGATCCTCGGTCCGGCGTCGGTCTATGCGTCGCGGCTGGCCCTGGCGACCAAATTCCAGGGCAAGTTCGTCGAGGCCCATGCGGCCCTGATCGGCCTCGATGTGAAGCTCACCGAGCCCGGGGCCCGCGACCGCCTTGCCAAGGCCGGTATCGACGTCGACCGCGCGCTGGCCGATCTCGAGACCAATCGGGACGCGATTGCCGCGGTGCTGAAGCGCAGCGACACCCAGGCGACGGCCTTCGGCTTTCAGGGCACGCCCGCCTTCATCATCGGAAAATTCCGGGTGCCGGGCCCGCTGACCCGGGAGCAGTTCGGCCAGGCCATCGCCGATGCGCGCAAGGCAGCAGCGAAGAAGTAGAGCCGGCCTCGATTCTCGTCATTCCGGGCTCGCGCAAGCGCACGCCCCGCGATGCGCAATTGCGCATCGGGAACCACGGCGTTGCTGCTGGGAGCTACTTCGACGACAGTTTGATCCAGTCCTGCTTGGTGCGCAGCTTGAGCGCTTCCCAGTCGGTGGCCGCGACGTCCCAGTTCACGATGGTGCGATTGCCCTGCGCCACCTGGCCGTTTGCCACGCTGGAGGTCGACATCGAGTCGTAGAGGTACACGCCCAGGGTCAGCAAAACTGCGCCCAAAATCATTCCCAGAAAAACCCGCATGGCAAAGCCTCCAATGAGCGCGAACAACGCGGGTGCGGAGGCATTGGTTCCGGGCTCATTGCGGCAATGCAAAATGGTATTGGAGTACAACCATTCCGGGTACTCGTTCTTAAGGTTTCCCCTGTATCTTGTTGACCTTCCCTGGGGGCCCTAAAATGTTGTTTGGATTCCGTAACATAGCAATCATTGCCAAGATTGCCGTACCGGCAACCATCGTTGCGGTGGTCTCGATCGGAATCGTGCTCTATGCCTCGCTGACGGTGACCCAGCTTTCGGATACCGCGGCCGCGCTGATCGACCAGAATGCCGCGCGGGTGAAATTCGTGCTCCAGGCCGAAAGCGCCTTCAATGGCGCTGCGATCAGCGAGAAGAACGTCATCCTCAGCGCCGACGAGAAGGAGATGAAAAAGAACATCGAGCTTTATGCCAAGGCGACGACCGCCACGCTCGATGCGATCGGCCGTTTCGAGGCGGTCACGACCACGGCGGATCAACGTGAGCTCAGTGAAGTGTTCCGGAAAGCGGTCGGTGAGCGCAAAGTCGCCAGCGGCCAGGTGTTCGACCTCGCTCTGGCGGGCAAGGCCGCCGAAGCTTTTGCCCATTCGCGCGACGTCGCGGCCAAACATCGTCAGGTCGCGATGCAGGCGGTCGGCAAGCTCATCGCCATGAATGTGGAACAGATGCAGGCAGCCCGCGACGCCAGTGTCGCCATGGCCCAGCAGGCCCGTACCTGGCTCGTGGTCGGTGCCACCTCCGGCCTGATCTGCGCGTTCGGCGTTCTTGGCTGGATCGCGCTGTATCAGATCTCCCGTCCGCTGGCTTCCATGACCGACGAAATGACCAAGCTCGCCGCCGGTGATCTCGACATCGAGATCGAAGGCGCGGACCGCGCCGACGAGGTCGGCGGGCTTGCCCGCTCGCTGCTGGTTTTCAAGGAAAATGCGATCAAGGCGCGCCGGCTCGAGGAGGAGCAGCGGCAAGAACAGCTCCGCAAGGAAACGCGCCAGAAGACCGTCGAGGAATATATCGTGGTGTTCGATCATCAGGTCGGCGAGGCACTGGACACTCTGACCGCCGCTTCGACCGAAATGCACGCCACCGCGGGCAGCATGGCGGCGACCGCCGAGGAGACGACCCGGCAGACCAATGCCGTCGCGGAGTCCTCGGAACAGGCTTCCGCCAACGTGCAGACAGTGGCGGCTGCGGCGGAGCAGCTCCACGCCTCGGTCAGCGAAATCTCCCGTCAGGTCACGCAGTCGGCTGAGTTCGCCGGCACCGCCGTTGTCGAAGCCGACCGCACCAACGCCACGATCCAGGGGCTGGCCGATACGGCGCAGAAGATCGGCGAGGTGGTATCGTTGATTCAGAATATCGCCTCGCAGACCAATCTGCTGGCGCTCAACGCCACGATCGAGGCCGCGCGGGCCGGCGAGGCCGGCCGCGGCTTTGCGGTGGTGGCGAGCGAGGTGAAGGCGCTGTCCAATCAGACCGCCAAGGCCACCGAGGATATCTCGACGCAGATTGCCGCCATCCAGGCCGAGACCGGCCATGCGGTCGATGCGATCAAGGCGATCGGCGGCACCATCCGCCAGATGAACGAGATCGCCTCGGCGATCGCTTCGGCGGTCGAACAGCAAGGCGCCGCGACACGCGACATTTCCCACAACATCCAGCTGGTGGCGCAAGGCACCAATGGCGTGGCGAGCAACATCGCCGGGGTCAACGAGGCCGCGGCCGAGACCGGCACCGCCGCCACGCAGGTGCTCACCGCCGCCGACGATCTCAGCCGCCAGGCCGACAGACTGCGCACCGACGTCAACGGGTTTCTGGTCAGGATCCGCGCCGCCTGACATCGCCCGGCGTGCCGGTTGCCATGATCGGTCTCAGGTCGCGGCCGCGGAAGGCCGTTGGTTCAATTGGCCGTCCCCGAGCGAAGATGATCGGTGGCACGCCGCATCAAATCATGCAGCCAATCCTGCGATGCGTCGCCCTCGTGCCGCTGGTGCCATAGCGAGCGGACTTCCAGCTGCGTGGTAGCATAGGGCAGCTCGTAAATCGCGATCGCATGGCTGCGGGCGAAGGAATCGGCCAGCGGACGCGGAACGATGGCGGCAAGGCCGGAGCCGTCGAGAAGAGCCGGAAGCGCCAGAAAATGCGGCAACGAAACCGCGATGCGCGGAACGGATTCCGACACCGATAACGCCCGTTCGAAAGCCGCCCGGTCGTACATTTCCGATCTTCGCGCCAGGCCGCGCTCCGAAATGAAGCCGTCAATTGCGCCCTCCTGCTCGCCGCCAAAAGATACGACCATGATCGAGAGGAGGGAGAGTGCCGCGGTAGTGATCGTGCCGAGCTTTTGGGATGCGTGCGTAATAAGCACGTCGTCGTATTCGAACAGCAAGCGCGAATTGAAGCGCTGCGGCATCGTGGAAAAAGTGCCGATGGCCGCGTCGATCCGGCCGAGATCAATCTGTTCGGCGAGGTCAATTCGCGTGACCGGCTTGATCGCGATATCGACCAGAGGCGCCTCGGCGCTGAGAATCTGAAGCAGGCGCGGCGCGACCACCATGGTGGTGAAGTCGTTCGCAGCAATGGTGAACTTCCGGGTCGAGGTTTTTGAATCGAATTTCGGCAGTTCGATTGCAGCTTCCAGCGATTTCAGCGCGGCCCGCACCAAAGGCGCCATCGCCAGCGCGCGGGCGGTGGGCTGCATGCCCGCGGTGGTGCGAATGAACAATTCATCGTCCAGCATTTCCCGCAAGCGCGCGAGCGAGTGGCTTACCGCCGATTGGCTCAGGAAAACCTTCTGACTGGCGCGCAGTACGCTCCGTTCTTCCATGACCGCGTCGAACACGCGCAGCAGGTTCAGGTCCAGGCTGTTGAACGATGCGGTCATGTCGTCTGCATGGTGGCGAGCGTCCCATCAGGCGCGGAATTCGAACATGGCCCGGAAGCAACGAGGGCGGTGTGAATACGGTTCATTTCAAGTCTGAAGACCTTTCACTTCCGCCCCGTCCCGGCCCGATGAATATTGCCGCGTCGGCCAGCGAAAGGAAAGCCAATGAAAATCGGGGCATGCGGCGTCAGGACGGGCCGGGCGTTTGTGGCTTTGGCCATCATGCTCACGACCATCGGCGGCCTGCGGCAGGCCGGTGCGCAAACGGCGCCGGTGAAGATCGGGGTGCTGACCGACATGTCGTCGCTTTACGCGGACAATGGCGGCCAGGGCTCCGTCGTCGCCGCTCAAATGGCGGTCGACGACTTCGGCGGCACGGTCCTTGGACGGAAGATCGAGGTGGTTTCCGCGGATCATCAGAACAAGGCCGATGTCGGCAGCGGCGTCACCCGACGGTGGATCGACAGCGAGAATGTCGAGGCTATCCTCGATGTTCCGAATTCCGCGGTGGCGCTGGCGGTTCAGGGCATCACGCGCGACAGGAAGAAAGTATTTCTGGCGACCGGTGCAGCAACGTCGCGCCTGACCGGCGACGAATGCTCGGCGACCGGCATCCATTGGACCTACGATACCTATGCTCTCTCGCAGGGGACGGCGAAGGCGGTTTCGAAACTCGGCGTCAAAACCTGGTATTTTCTGTCGGCGGACTATTCGCTCGGCGCTCAACTCGAGGCCGACAGCCGCAAGGTGATCGCGGCCCAGGGCGGCCAGGTCGCCGGCTCGGTCAAGCATCCGATCAACACGTCCGACTTTTCGTCGTATCTGTTGCAGGCTCAATCGTCGAATGCCGATGTCATCGCTTTGGCGGATGCCGGTGGCGACTTCATCAATGCGGTGAAGCAGGCCGGGGAGTTTGGAATCACCAGGACGCAGAAGCTGGTGGGCCTGCTGGTCTTCATCGCCGACATCCACAGTCTTGGACTGCAAAGTGCCCAGGGCCTGATTCTCAGCTCTGCATTCTACTGGGACCTGAACGACGAGACCCGGGCATGGTCGAAGCGCTTCATCGACAAGACGCACAAGGTGCCGACCATGATTCACGCCGGCACCTATGGCGCCGTGACGCACTATCTGAAGGCCATCCAGAGCGCCGGGACGATCGACGGCCCGGCCGTGGCCGGCAGGATGAGGGAGACGCCGGTCAACGACTTCATGACGAAGAACGGCAGGATCCGTGAAGACGGTCGTCTGGTGCGGGATATGTATCTGTTCAAGGTCAAGTCGCCGGAACAATCCAAAT
>JAQGJF010000819.1 GCA_028290765.1 Tardiphaga sp. | reverse complement strand
CCGGCCGCCGAGATCGGCCGGTTCTTCGGCGAAAGTTTCGAACGCCGCACCAATCGTCCGTTGCAGGCGGTTGCCGGCGATGCCCAGCTCGCAGCGCTGATCACGCTCGGCGCCAGGCGTCCGCATCTGTTGCTGGATGCGACGCCGGAACGCACGCCCTGGCTGACGCTGGCGAAATTCAACGAACTCGGCGGCGTCGTGGTTTGGCGTGCGGCCGATACCGTCGGCACGCCGCCGGAGGCGATTGCGAAACAATTCCCGGGGGGACTGACGCCCGAGGTACCGCGTGCGTTCGAGCGACTCGTGACCGGCCGCCAGCCTTTGCTTCGAATCGGCTGGGCCATTGTGCGGCCAAAAACCGGGCCTTGACGCAAAGCGCCATGCGGCACGTTCAAGCCAAACCTCTTGTAATCAAGCCTTACGCAATGATGTCCGGCGTGATCTGGTCTTCGATGAAGGCGATGCGGTCGCGCAACTGCAACTTGCGTTTCTTCAGCCGTTGCAGGCGCAACAGATCGGGCGCTGGCGATTGATGCAACGCATCGATCGCGGCGTCGAGGTCGCGGTGCTCCTGCTGCAGCCGGGCCAGTTCGGCTCCTAATTCGCGCTCGTCTTCGTCGGTCATGACATCAGTCTAACTGGAATCGCGAAGGGATTGCGAAGGGTTGCGGGGATGTTGACCGAATATCGTCTCTGCCGGTCCACCGCGCAAGACGCCTCTGTTCACCGTGTATTTTCGCAACCGCAAAAACGGTTCCTGCGCCCATCGGATCGCGGCAGTCACGATTCATTTCAGATAATCCTTCAAATATGACGGCGCCATTTTCGATATCCATCGACAGCCGGCGCGGCTGATGTACACTCATCGGTCGGGGGCGAATCTGGGGGTTGGATCCGAACAGAGGAGATTTCGTATGGCAATACAGGCGCATCTCGTTGAACTGGAACGGAAACATCGGGTTTTGGAAAGTGAATTGCACGATGCGCTCGTGCATCTTTCCACGGACGACCTCCATATTGTCGAGTTGAAGCGCCGTAAGTTGATGGTCAGGGACGAAATCGAGAGACTGAAACAATCCGCTGGTGAAACGCTGCACTAGCGAACCAACCCCTCCAAGTTTCCTTATGCCTTGGATGAGCAATTCCGCTCACCCGCAGATCTTTGAACCGGCTTTTTGCTCTCGGCGGCGCCGTTGCGCCGCCGATTTGCGTTGGTTCAGGCGGCTTTCGTTCAGGCGGCTATGTCTCGACAAGCCCGGCGACATGATCGGCGATCGCCAGCGACGATGTCAGTCCAGGTGATTCGATCCCGAACAGATTGATCAGCCCGCCGACGCTGTGGTCCTTCGGCCCCTGGATCAGGAAATCCTGCACCGCCACCGCCGGTGGGACGATCTTGGGTCGCATTCCCGAATAGCTCGGCATCAGCGCGCCGTCCGGCAGCGTCGGCCAGTAGCGCCGAATCGCCGGATAAAACCTTTCCGCGCGCGCCGGATCGACGGCGTAATCGATCGTATCGACCCATTCCACATCAGGGCCGAACCGGGCCTGTCCGGCCATGTCGAGGGTCAGGTGCACGCCAAGCCCGCCGGGCTCCGGAACCGGGTAGATCAGGTGCGAAAACGGCGCCCGGGCGCTGCAGCTGAAATAATTTCCCTTTGCCAGATAGGCCGGCGGGATCAGGTCGATCGGCATGCCATCGATGCTGCGGGCGACGAAGGTGGCGGCGAGTCCGGCGGCATTGACGAGCAGGCTGCACGCCATCGTCATCGGCGCCTCGCCGCCGACATCCAGTTCGAAGCCGCCCGCAGTCGCCTTGCCGCGCAGCAGCGGTGCGTGGAAGGCGCAGGCGGCGCCGGCGGCTTCGGCATCGCCGCGCAGCGCCAGCATGAAGGCATGGCTGTCGACGATGCCGGTCGAAGGCGACAGCAGCGCGGCGTCGCAATTCAGCGCTGGCTCCAGCTCGCGCGCCTCGTCGCCGCTCAGCGTCCGCAGGTCGTCGACGCCGTTGGCCTCGGCATGGGCCTTTATCGACTGCAGCTTGGCGGTTTCTGTGCCAGAGGTCGCGACGATCAGCTTGCCGCAATTGCGATGCGGAATGCCATGGTCGCGGCAGTAAGCGTAGAGCGCGTGCTTGCCCTGCACGCACATCCGCGCCATCAGGCTGCCGGCCTTGTAGTAAATGCCGGCGTGGATCACCTCGCTGTTGCGCGACGACGTCACCGTGCCAATGCCTTCGGCGGCCTCCAGCACGATCACTTCGCGCCCGGCCTGGGCCAGTTGCCGCGCCACGGCAAGGCCGATCACTCCCGCGCCGATGACGACGCAATCAACTCTGTCCATTCGCGGTCCGGATCCGGATTGTTGTGGCCGACGCCGTCGACGGCAGCGATGGGGGCCGGCGATCGAGCGCTGGTGTCATTTTTCCGGGGAATTTCCCGTTAGCGAAGCGTTAATCATGCGATGCCAATTGCCACAATTTAAGCCACATTTTTCAGTTGCAGGGCTAGGCGTTTACCCGATTCAAACCCGTGAAGCCAGACACTCCGCCGGTAAATCCGCGGGTGTTTGATGGCTGGCAAGAAATGGCAGGCAGGCGGCAAGGCGATGATTCCTGCGGCGGCTTCAGCCTGCCTGCTGGGTATCCTCGCGTCGCCTGGTCGTGCCCTGGCCGCTTCGAATTATGCGCCGTCGGGCTATGTGGGTTCGTGGGATCCCAACACCATCCGTGAAATCCTGATGGGCGGCCTCGCCGTTGTTTTCTTCCTGGCGGCCATCATCATCTGGGCCATGTCGGCGCTTCACAATGTCCAGCGCGTCCAGCGGCGCAACGCCGCCTTCGTCAGTTCGGCGCTGAACAGCATCGGCCAGGGCATCGTAATGGTGGACCCGCGGGGCCGGCTGGCATTTTGCAACGACAGCTATCTTGAGATGTACGGCCTGTCGCGCTCGGATCTGTTTCCGCGGATTACCGGCCGCGAACTGGCCGAATTGCGCCATGCACGCGGGACGCTCGGCTGCGATGTCGACGAGTTCTTCAAGCGCCTGGACGCCGAAGGGTTCATCACCGAGATGCCCGATGGGCGGGCCATTGTCGTCAAGCATCGCATGCTGCGCGGCGGCGGCATGGTTTCGCTGCACGATGATTGCAGTGCGCAGCGCGACCTCTCCAGCCAGTTGGCGACAACCAAGAAATTCCTCGAATCGGTGATCGACAACGTGCCGGTATGCGTGGCGGCCAAGAGCATCGAGGACGGACGTTATATCCTCGCCAACCGCGCCTTCGAACGGTTCTCGCGGCTGTCCCGCGAGCAGATCCTCGGCAAGCGGGCCGATGAGATATATCCGCCGAAGACGGCGGCGACGATCGAGGCCGCGGACCGCAGCGCCATGATGTCCCCGGACGGCCAGTTCCGCAGCGAATTGGCGGTCGAACGCGGCACCCAGAAGCGGACGCTCGCCAGCAACCGTGTGATCGCCCGCAACGACAAGGATCAGCCCGAATTCCTGATCGCCATGTTCGACGATATCACCGAACACAAATCGCTGTCCGTGGAACTTGAAAACACCAAGAAGTTTCTCGAACTCGTGGTCGACAACATTCCGGTGGCGCTGATCGTCGAGCGCGTCAGCGATGGCCGCTATCTGCTGGCCAACCGCAGCGCCGAGACCATCCTGAACCGGCGCCGCGAGGATGCCACCGGCCTCACCGCGATGGATATCTTCAATCCGAAGGAAGCCAAGCTGATCGTCAGCCGCGACGAGGCCGCGATCAAGAAACGGGGAATGCTCAGCGAAGAGCATCCGATCAGCACCAAGGACGGCCTGCGCCTGTTCCTGACCCGCCGCGCGACGGTGCTCAACGAGGCCGGCGAACCGCAATATCTGATCAAGACCCATGAGGACGTGACCGATCGCCGCCAGACCGAATCGCGGATGGCGCATATGGCCTATCATGACGGCCTGACGGACCTGCCGAACCGCGCGGCGTTCCTGCAGGCGCTGTCGCAGATGATCGAGGCCTGCGAGGGCAGCGGAGATGAATTCGCGGTGCTCTGCGTCGATCTCGACGGCCTCAAGGAAATCAACGACGTGTTCGGCCATGCGGTGGGCGATAAGCTTCTGATCGAGGTCGCGCGCCGCATCCAGCTCACGACCGGCGGCGGTGTCGTCGCCCGGCTGAGCGGCGACGAATTCGGCCTGATCATCGACGGCAGGCAGCCTGCCGCCGGTCGGGCGCTGGCCGAACGGGTCGCGGAGACGCTGGCCAGCGATTTCCTGATCGACGGCAAGTCGATCCATACCGGCGTCACCACCGGCATTTCGGTATTTCCGCACAATGGCCGGGATGCCGCGTCGCTGCTCGCCAATGCCGGCGCCGCGTTGTTCCGCGCCAAGGCCAAATCGCGCGGCTCGATCAGCCTGTTCGAGCCGGAAATGGACCAGCAGATCCGCGACCGCCGCGCGCTGCATCAGGATCTCTCCGTCGCCATCAGAAATGGCGAACTTTCGCTGCATTATCAGCCGCAAGCCACGACCGGCCGCAACGTCGTCGATGACGATGTCACCGGCTTCGAGGCGCTGGCGCGGTGGATCCATCCGACCCGCGGTTTCGTGCCCCCGAGCGATTTCATTCCGCTGGCGGAAGAAAGTGGCCTGATCGTCGAAATGGGCGAATGGATATTGCGCGAGGCCTGCCGCGAGGCGGCGTCCTGGCCGAAGCCGCTGCAGATCGCCGTCAACCTCTCGCCGGCGCAGTTCGTGCGCGGCGACGTCGTCGGGCTGGTGCATTCGATCCTGCTGGAAACCGGG
>JAQGJF010000804.1 GCA_028290765.1 Tardiphaga sp. | reverse complement strand
GATTGCTGCGTGCTGAACACGGCGTTCGACGCCAGCAACCACAACTACCGCGTCATCGTGCTGCGCGATCTGGTGCGGGGAACCGACGACCATCTGGAGGCGGCAGCGCTCAGTATGGTGTCGCTGCATCTCGGACTTGTCGCGGACTCCGCCGATCTGCTCGACGAATGGGGCAAACGACCCGTCGCGCAAAATGCGGCGTGACGGCTACGAGCCTGAAGCATTTTCCTACTTGGTTGACGCGTATGTTCGTCATGCCCGGGCATAGCCGTCCGAAGGACGGCGTCGCTTACGCTCGCCTATGTCCCGGGCATCCACGTCTTTACTGCGGCCAAGACGTGGATGGCCGGGACAAGCCCGGCCATGACGAACTGAGATGCCGAGCTTCCGATTCCACCTAAGTGGAAAGCATCCCGCTCTAGTGACCGGCCTGATCGAGCGCGCTCGAGATCATGCTCGGCGACAGCGGCAGCTGGTGGAATTGGAGCGCGCCGAACGGCTTTAGTGCATCCTCCACCCCCGAGGCGATCACCGCGCCCACCGCGATGCAGCCGGCTTCGCCGACGCCCTTGACGCCCAGCGGATTGAGCGGCGACGGCGTTTCGAGATGCAGGATCGAGATGTTGGGAATTTCGGTGGCATAGGGCATCAGAAAGTCCATCAGGCTGGCATTGGCGAGATTGCCGTCGGACTGGTAGTCGAGATGCTCATACAGCGCGCCGCCGATGCCCTGGGCGATGCCACCCGCCACCTGGCCTTCGACGATCATCGGATTGATCATGTTGCCGCAGTCGTGAATGCAGACATATTTTCTGATTTTCACGGTGCAAAGACCAGGATCGACCTCGATGATCGCGGCGTGAACGCCATAGGCCCAGGTGGATTGCGACGGGCTGTAATAGTCGGTGGCTTCCAGCCCGGGCGCCTGGCCTTCTCCCAGCGACGGCCCGTCATGCTTGCTGGCCGGCGCGAACTGGGTCGCGGCCTGCGCGGCTTCATTGAACGCATAGCGCAGCGGATTACTAGCGGTGGCGATCGCCGCCAGCGGCACAAAACGGTTGGAACCCTTCACCCAGGCGGCGGAGTCGCGCAGTTCGACATCGTCGATATCGACATCCAGCATGTTGGCGGCCGCCCGCAGCGTCTTGTCGCGCACGATGATCGCTGTCTTGTGGATCGCATTGCCGCTGACCACCGCGGCGCGGCTGGCGAAGGTCGCGACGCCCCAGTCGAACGCCTTGGTGTCGCCTTCGACCACGATGACGTCTTCCGGCTTGACGCCGAGCTGATCGGCGACGATCTGCGCGAACACCGTGTCGTGGCCCTGGCCCTGCGTGCTCAGCCCGGTATTGACATAGACCTTGCCGGTGATGGGGTGAATTTTGACATGGCCGCCTTCGTAAGGGCCGAGCCCGGTGCCTTCGACATAACAGGCAAGCCCCAGCCCGAGGTAACGGCCCTCGGCCAGCGCTTTCGCCTGCGCCTCGGCGAAGTTTTCGGCGCCGAGCTCGGCCGCGGCCATGCCGAGCGCCCTGGCATACTGGCCGCTGTCGAGCGTCACTTTCAGCCCGTCGGCAAACAGCAGCCCTTCGCGCTCATAGGGAAACTCGTTCTCGGCAACGAGATTGCGGCGGCGGATTTCGAACCGGTCGAGGCCGAGTTCGGCGGCGAGCTGGTCCATGGCCCGTTCGACGGCAAAGCAGGCCTGCGGACGCCCGCAGCCGCGATACGGCGTCACCTGTACGGTCGGCGTATAGACCGCCTTGAACTCGACCGAGATATTGGGAATCCGGTACGGCCCCGCGATCGACGTCGAAGCGACCTGAGCCACGGCGATGCCGTAGGGAATGAAGGCGCCGGTATCGTGCAGGAAGAAGTCGCGCAGGCCGATCACCTCGCCGGTCCGCAGTGCGGCGAGTTCAATGGTGTGGATCTGCGTTCGCTCCTGCGAGGAGCCGATGAAATTCTCGCGGCGATCCTCGATGTATTTGACCGGCCGGCCCAATTGCATCGCCGCCATCGGCACCAGCAATTCGTCCGGGTAGAACAGCAGCACCTTTTGTCCAAAACCGCCGCCGACATCGGGGGCGATGACGCGGACCTTGTCTTCATCCAGCCGAAACATCGAGGCGAGGCCGCCGCGCACCGAGATCGGCGCCTGGGTTCCGTCCCACACCGTCAACTCGCCCGACACTGCATCGAAGCGCGCCGCGACCGCGCGGCACTCCATCGGCGCGGCGGTAGAGCGATCGACCTGCACCGTGATCCTGGTGACGTGCTCGGCCCGGGCAAACGCCTCGTCGGGCTTGCCGCTGGTCTGGACAAAGTGCGCCGCCAGATTGTTCGGTACCTTGGCATGAACCAGGGGCGAACCGTCCAGCAAGGCCTTTTCGAGATCCATTTCGACCGGCAGCGGCGCGTAGTCGATCTCGATCATCGCGGCCGCGTCTTCCGCGGTGTAGCGATCGACCGCCACCACCATCGCGATGGTCTGGCCGACATAACAGACGTCATCGCGCGCCAGCGGTCGCTGGGTCTGCGGATTCTTCATCGATCCATGTGGAATCAAGAGCGGCATCTCGACGTCGATGGCGCCGATGTCGTCACAGGTATAGATCGCGACCACGCCAGGATGGCGCTTCGCCGCCGACACATCGGTATTGCTGATCCGCGCCCGCGCATGCGGGCTGCGCAAGAACGCGACGTGCAAAGCGTCGGGCAGCGGGATGTCGTCGACGAAGGCGCCTTCGCCGCGCAGCAGCTTCGGATCGACATTGCGCTCGATACGGGCCCCGAATGTTCGCGTCGACATCTGCGCCTCGCTTCAGGTTCGTCCGAGAAGTTCGGCGGCACGACGCACCGCGGCGATGATGTTGAGATAGCCGGTGCAGCGGCACAAATTGCCGGACAGCAGATCGCGGATGCCGTCATCCGACAGATCGAGCGGCGCGGGCTCCTCGAAACGGCCGACGATGTTCATCACCATGCCGGGCGTACAGTAGCCGCATTGCAGGCCGTGGCAGTCCTTGAAGGCCTGCTGGATCGGGTGCAGCGTGCCATCCGCCGCGGCCACGGATTCGATGGTGCGAACATCATAGCCGTTCGCCTGCACAGCCAGCGTCAGGCAGGAACGGCCGGCCTTGCCGTCGATCAGAACCGTGCAGCAGCCGCAAACACCATGTTCGCAGCCGACATGGGTGCCGGTCAGTCCCAGTTCGTGGCGCAGGAAATCGCTGAGCAGCATGCGGACGCTGACGGTGCGCCGCACCGCCTCGCCGTTCACGGTCAGCGCGACGTCGACCGTCGCGTCATCGGAACGATCGGGAATGGATGGCTTCATCATCCGCTTCATTGGACGCTCCCACCCTCTGTCCAACCCTTGGCGCGGCGCGCCGCCGCGGCCACCGTTCGCCGGATCAACGCTCCCAGCGCCCTGCGGCGATAGCTGGCCGTGACGTTGATGTCGTCGGGCTGGGTCACAGCCGGGCTCGATGCCTTCGCCGCGGCGGCGAGATCGGATGGAGTGAGTTCCGTGCCATTGAGGATGGCCTCGGCGGCCTTCAGCCGGACCGGCCGATCGGAAATTCCGCACGCCGCCAGCCGCAGATCCGCGGCGCGGCCGGAATCATCGACGCGAAGCGTGCAGCCGACGCCAACCACCGCGTAGTCGCCGTGCCGGCGCGTCACCTCGTCGAACGCCCAGCCGGCCCCCGCCGGCAACACCGGAAAGCGCGCCTCGACGACGATCTCGTCCTGGTTGCGCGCGGTGGTGAGAAACGACTGGAAGAAATCCTCCGCTGCGATCTCGCGCCGCCCCGCCGGACCCTGCGCGATCACCGAACCGCCCAGCAGCACCAGCACCAGCGGCATTTCAGCCGACGGGTCGGCGTGACACAGGCTGCCGACCACGGTGCCTCGATTGCGGATCGGAACATGCGCGACGTGCTGCATGGCTTCCGCAATGAGCGGATTGAGGCGCAGCACCTCTGCGTCGAGCTCCAGTTCGCGGTGGCGGGTCATCGCCTTCACCACGATCCGGTCATCGCCGACCTCGATGCCGCGCAGGCCCGCGATATGCTGGATGTCGACAAGCAGCGACGGATTGGCGGCGCGGAAATTCATCGCCGGCAGCAATGTCTGCCCGCCGGCCAGCACAACGGCGTCAGAATCGCTCGCCAGCAGGCTGACCGCTTCTTCGATGGTCGTCGGCACCTTGTAGCCAAAGATTGAGGGCTTCATCAGATCTCTTCGGGTCGCCGGCCATGAGAAGGATAGGCGTCGCGCGGAAAGCCTGTCAACGAAATGAAGCGTGCAACTGGCTCAGGCTTTTGCCTGCAAATGAAGCAATCCGTCCGCGTCGGCTCGCAGCGGCCGCGCATGTTCCGACACCGCTTTCAGAAACAGTTCAACCAGGCCATCGGGATCCGACAGTTGGGGCGCATGATCGCTGTCGAGACCGTAGACCGCGCCGCAGGGAGACAGCTCCTGCATCTTGCGCTGCAGCGGCAGATGCACCGAACGGTCTTGCCGCGCCTCGATATAGACCCGCGGGACCACGCCATATCTGCCTGGCGAAAGCCGCAGCTTGGATCGCCTTGCGCCCTCGGGCTGGGGGGTCAGCCGCTTGGCGGCGGCCTCGGCCAATGCGCGGTCCGACTGGTGATAAAACACATCGACCGCTGAAACCGGATCGATGGTCGAGGTCAGCCCGGCGGCATCGTAGCTCACGCGCGCATGCGCACCACGCATCCAGGACTCCAAGTATTTGTCGTAGAATTCCAGCACCGACAGGTCATTGGGCAACATGAACGCGCAGAGATAGACCGCCAGCGCGATCCGCTCCGGCCGCAATTCGCAGACCTGGGAGGCCGTGATGCCGCCCATGCTGTGTCCGACCATGATGATCGGACCACTGGTCCCGTCGATCAGGCCGAGGACCTTGTCGGCGTAAAGCGCGAGATTGACCTTCTCGGGTGGGGTATCGTCGCAGCCGTCACCCGGCAATTCGACGGCAATCGCATCGTGGCCCGCCCGCTTCAGGCGGGGGACGATGGTGTCCCACGCCCAGGCGCCCTGCCAGGCGCCGTGGACGAGCATGAAGGTGTAACGCGCAGGCGTGGCATCGGCCATGATAAACCCGGAGGATGCGAGAGAGATCGGATCGCGGCTAGAGCAGGATGACTTATCTTCTCTTCGAATCGTCATCCCGCTCTAACTTATTGTTTGAGCATGATCTTGTCC
>JAQGJF010000785.1 GCA_028290765.1 Tardiphaga sp. | reverse complement strand
GTCGTTCCTTCTGGCTGCGAGCCGCTGACCGACATGCGAACTGATTGCCGCGCAAATCTGCGTATAGCCGGCCTCGAGCCCGACCGATCCGCCAAAGCCGTTCGACAGCAAGGTCTGGATCGAAATGAAGAGGCTGACGCGGAACGAGACCCGGCCGCCATAGAGCGCGTTGGCTTCAATGGCGTCGGCGAGCTGGCCTTTCATTTTACCGGCGGTGATCCATCCGATTACCGCCAGCACGACGCCGCCGCCGATCGGGACTAGCAAGGTGCGTTGCCAGGATATGACACCGGTCGCGCTGAGATGGGCGTCGTAGGGAATGTCGAACAGCAGCGCGTGGGCGATCTCGCTTAGGCTGGAAATGATCCCGACCAGCAGCCCACAGAGCAGGCCGATCACGATGCTGACCAGCACCAGCCCGGTCTCGCGGCTGCGCACGAAATTGCGCAAGCTTGTGGGCAGCAGCCAGAAGCCGGTCACCGGCGCGGTTCTGGTCGGATTCTGTGGAGCCATGGATGTCACGCGGTTGCAGATTCGCACTGGCCAGCCTTCGATTCCTCGCGTTGTGCGGCCAGGACCGATTGCAAAGCGGTGGCGTTTGCCTACCATCGACCTGAAGTGTCTGCTAGTCGGCCTTTGCAAGCCAGTTTCCACCATTCAACCGGAGTACATTGGTAAACATGACCGCGGCGTCCCGTAACGTTTCATTCGACCCCCACGGCATCCTCGCCGGCATCAGGCGCTGGGTGGAAATCGAAACGCCCACCGAACGTGGCGATCAGGTCAATCGCCTGGCCGACATCGTGATCGACGGCTATGCCGGCATGCCGGTCGCGATCGATCGTATTCCTGGAAGCAATGGATACGGCGACCACCTCGTGGTGAAATCGAACTGGGGCCAGGACCGGCCCGGCATCCTGGTGCTGAGTCACCTCGACACGGTGCACCCGATGGGTTTCATCGAACGGCTGCCCTTCAAGGTCGAAGGCGACAGCGCGTTCGGACCCGGCATCTACGACATGAAGGGCGGCGCCTATCTGGCCTATGCGGCGTTCCGGCAAAGTTGCGCCGACGGCGAGCGGCCGCCGCTCGGGATCACGCAGCTTTACGTTTCCGACGAAGAGATCGGCAGCCCGACATCGCGGGCGCTGATCGAAGCGGAAGGCCGCAAGGCGAAATATGTGCTGGTCACCGAGCCGGCGCGCGACGGCGGCAAGGTGGTGACTGGACGCAAGGGCGTGGCGCGCTTCGAGATCTTCGTGAAGGGCGTTCCCGCCCACGCCGGCACCAGGCCTCAGGACGGCCGCAGCGCGATCCGCGAGCTCGGTCATATCATCGGGGCGCTCGAAGCCATGAACGATCCCAAGCGGGGCGTGACCGTCAATGTTGGCGTCGTGCGCGGCGGAACCAAACCGAACGTCATCGCCGAAGAAGCCTATGCCGAGGTCGATATGCGCGTCCCGACCATCGCGGATGCTGATGAACTAGTTCCAAAAATCCTAACTCTCAAGCCCGCGACCGAGGGTGTGTCGGTCGAGGTGATCGGCGAGTTGAACCGGCCGCCCTACGAGAAAAGCAATGCAGGGGCGGTGCTGTATGCACACGCGAGGTCGCTGGCCGCCGAAATCGGCTTCGATCTGATCGACATGAGCACCGGCGGTGGTTCCGATGGCAATTTCACCGCGCCGTTCACGGCTACGCTCGACGGACTCGGCGTCGACGGCAAGGGGGCCCATACCAATTACGAGCAGATGTATGTGTCATCGATCGTCCCGAGGACGCGGCTGTTGTATCGTTTGTTCCAGACGTTGAGGTAGCACTCGGGCGCAGGGATCGGTCAGCGCGGCGGCTGTGCTCCGGTTCTTTCATCGATCATGCGCCGCGCCTTCAGACTCCTGGTCGGCTCATAGATCTCGCCGGGCTTGGTAAAGTGGACCTGAGGCCTCACCATAACGAGTTTCTGCACCACGTCGGGCAGGCTTGCCAGCAATCGGTGGTGCTCGGCCGGATCAGCCTCGATGCGGACCTCGAGCACGTCGGGCGAATCCGGATCGCTAGCGTCTTGCTTGCGAACAGCGAGCTGGAATTCGACGATGTCGCGGTCCTCGGCCAACTTCTCGAAGATCAAAGCGGGGTTGATCAGCATGCCCTTTACCTTCACCAGCGCGTCGCTGCGGCGCGGCCGCTGCAGCAGCCGCTCCCCGAGCACGCCGGATTGCGGACAGGTCTCGAGCTTCAGCGTGACGACGTCGCCGACCAGATAGCGCAGCATCACCGTGCCGCGGCGGTGCAGATGGGTGAGGGCCAGCGCGCCTTCCTCGCCCTCGGGCAGCCGCTTGCCGGTGTTCGGGTCGACCACTTCGAGGAAGTAGATGTCGGGCGTGACATGCTGCAGGATGGCGCCGTTGTGGCTCTGCACCATGCCGCCCTGCATTTCGGTGAATGAATAGCGCAGCCGGACTTGTGGATCGTCGCAGCCGAAGCCGCGAAGCTGATCGAAAAACTCTTGCTGCAGCGCATCGCTGACCGGCTCGCCGGTGGTGATCACCATGCGTGCGCGCGGGAAGGCGATGTCACGCTCGCGGGCGCGGCGGAAGAACCGCCGCATGAAGCTCGGGATGCCCCAGAATACCGAAGGGTTGGTCGCCGCGACCGCATCGATGGCGTCGTCGAGTCCGCGATGGATCGGGTAGTCAGGGTTCCGCGCTCCGGTCAGCGCGTTCATCACCGGGATGCCGAACGCCTCGGCGGTGCGGTTGACGACCAGAAAGCCGCCGGTCGGCATCGGCGGCAGCGGGATCAGGTTCGCCATCACGTCGGTGGGGCGCAATCCCTCGACTTCCGCGCAACGCCGCGCCTGCAGCATGATGGTGTATTGGTCGTGGGTGGTGTTGAAGAACGGCGACGGCTGGCCGCTGGTGGTGCCGGTGGTATAGGCGACGTTCCACAGCGTGCGCTCTTCCAACGTCGCATCGACCAGATCGTCGGCGCGCAGGCGAAACTGTTCCGGATCGGCCATGTAATCGGCCTTGCGGGTCAGCGGCAGCTTCTCCAAATCGTCGGTAGTGCGGATATCGGCAGCCGTCAGTCCGAGTTCGGAAAATCGTTGGCGATAGAACGGATGTGCCTGCACGCAGCGCTCGACCGTGCGGCTGAGGCGCGCGTTACGCAGGTGGCTCAGGGAGTCCAGATCGAGCGGCGAGGAGCCCATCGTCGGCAATCCGGTCAGGCCTGGGGCTTGCGTTTGAGCAGGAAGGCCTGAACGCCCTCCTGGACGACATCGCCGCGCTGATTAACGACCTGCAACTGTCGCTTCATCACGCCACGATCCGGACGCGAGGTCTCGCGCTTCTCCAGCACCTTGATCCTGGCATGGATCGTGTCGCCGGGCTTGACCGGCTTGGTGAAACGCAGGCTGTCGAAGCCGAGAAAGGCGATCAGCGTGTCGTCGTACAGATGGAGCTGGAACAGAAGACCGGCCGCGATCGAATAGATCAGCGGACCGTGCGCGATGCGCGTTCCAAACTCGGTCTTCTTGCAAAACTCTTCGTCGGTATGCAGCGGGTTATAATCGCCTGAAAGTCCGGCAAAGATCACCAGATCGGCTTCGGTGACGGTACGGGCGGCGCTGCGGAATTCGGCGTCGATGTCCCATTCTTCCCAATATAGTCCAACCATTGCATTTCCCTTTGTTGTGCGGCACCGCGTGGCGTGCTCACGGCTTACGGCAGCTTCAGGCCGCCTTGATCGATGATCGCCTTGTACATTGGAATCTCCCGCGCGATCCGTTGCCGCAGCACCTCCGGCGGCTCGGCGAGGACATCGAGACCGGCCTTGAGATATCGCTCACGGACGTCCGGTCGCTTCAGAATCTCGGTGATCTCCCTGACCAGCCGATCGACGATCTGCTGCGGGGTTCCCGCCGGCGCGAACACGGCCTGGAACGTATCGGACTCGGCGTCCTTGATGCCGAGCTCACCGAAGGTCGGCACGTTGGGCAGTCCTGACCAGCGGGTTGGACCGGTCTGCGCCAAGGCGCGATAGGATCCCGATTCGATCTGACCCATGACCGAACCGAGGCTCGCCGTCATCATGTTGACGTCGCCCGACAGCAGCGCCTGGCCGGCCGGCGATGCACCGGGAAACGGGATGTGCTGTCCGCCGATGCCGGCGCGCAGCTTCAACACCTCGCCGGCGAGGTACGGCGTGCTGCCGACACCGGGGCTGGTCCAGTTGGTCTTCTCGGGCGCGGCTTTTGCCTGGGCGATATACTCGTCGAGCGTTTTGACCGGCGACGTGCCGCTGACGACCACGACATTGGGCGAGGCCGCAATCGTCACCAGCGGGATGAAATCCTTGACGGCGTCGTACGGCACCTTGCTGTAGAGGCTCGGATTGACGACGTAGGCGCTGGTGCAGAGCAGCAGGGTCTGACCGTCGGCCGGCGTGCGAGCCGCTGCGGCGATCCCGATATTGCCGCCGGCACCGCCGCGGTTCTCCACCACCACCGGCTTTCCCAGCGCGTCGGCAAGCGGCGTCGCCAGCAGCCGGGCCGCGATGTCGGTGACGCCGCCTGCGGCAAAGCACACGATCATCGTGACCTGACGTTCGGGATAATCGGCCAGCGCGCGCGGCGTTGGCAAGAACAGGGTCGCCACGAGTGCAGCCGCGAAGCACGCCGTTCTGGCGGATCGGATCGTTGGCATGACTTTCCTCCAATGGATTGAGCTTGGAGCGTGCGTCGCCGTTGTGCTGGGCCGCCGCTCTCTTGGATTGTCGAATCGACTGACAGAAGTCAGGCCGGATAGCGCTGGACAAGATCGCGGGCTTTTCGAACCATCGCCCTGTCGATCATCTTTCCCTTGAACGAGATCGCCCCGGTACCGGCCTTTTCGGCGGTTTCGAAGGCCTCGATCATCGCCCGGTAATAGGCCATTTCCTTTTCGCTCGGCGTGAACACGCGGTTTACCGGCGCGATCTGCCGCGGATGGATCACGGTCTTGCCGCGATAGCCCAGCGCGCGGGCGAACTCGGCGTCCTTGACCAGGCCAGCCTCGTCATCGAGTCCGAGAAAAACACCGTCGATGAGATATTCGATGCCCGCAGCGCGGGCCTCGAGCAACACACGCGAGCGCGCGTAATGGAGCTCAATGCCCGATGGCGTCCATTGGCAGCCCAGATCGTTCATCAGGTCGCCGTCCTCGGCGCTGCCGATCCCGATGGCGGTCACCCGTGGCGATGCCCTGGCCATCTCATAGGTCCGTACGACGCCGAGCGCGGATTCGATGAAAAGCGCGATTTCGATCTGCCCCGAAGGCAGGCCGGCCGACCGCTCCAGCCGATCCAGATGACCGGCGATGAAGGTGATCTCATCCGCGGCCTGCGCCTTCGGCAGCATCACGGCCGTCAGGCCGGCAACAACCACGGCTTCGAGATCGGCCTCCGCGACCTTTGGTCCGGCGTCGCTCAAGCCATTGATGCGAACGAGACATGGCAGCGGCTGTTTCAGCAGCAACTGCTCGCGTATCTTGTGGCGGGCGATCTCGCGCTCGGACGGCGGAACGGAATCTTCCAGGTCGTACAGCAGGCCGTCGGCGCCGGACGTTGGCGCCTTCTCGAGCAGGCGATCCTTGTGCCCGGGTACGAACAGCAGAGTGCGAAGCGCTTCCATGGGATCGACCCTCGACATTGATGCCGATTAGCTAGCGCAATCGCCGGAGCAGGAAAAGACAGGTAAATGTAATGGCGTTCATTCGCCGCGCTAATGATGCGCGCGGCCTCAGGCCCGGCGTGACCGCGGTCGCTTCGCGGCGGACTTGGCGGCTACCGGACGAAGCGCGCGTTCGCTGTCGGCATTCACACGGGTCGCTTCCTGCGAAAAAATCTCAAAGAAGGCGCGGGCCGCAGGCGTCATGACCTTGCGCGCGGGTTCGATGGCGACGAGATCGAGCGACAGCGGCGGGTCGGCGATCGGATTGACGACGAAACGCGGGTGCTTCAGTTCGGCGGCGATCATGATGCCCGGCAGGATGGTCACCCAGTCCGAGTGCTCGACAAAATCCAGCGTGCCCATCATGGCGTCGAGTTCGATGACACTTTCCGGGACCACGTTGTTGGCGGCAAAATAGCTCTCCAGCATCTGCCGGCGGATGTTGGGCTCGGCGGGCAGGGCGATCTTCAACTTCTTTTCGTCCGCCAAACGCACGGCGGCAAACGGCTTCCGGGAGGCTGCCAGTCCGGATACCAGTGTTTCCGTGCTGGTCAGGAACGGCCGAACCTTCAGGCCCGCGATCGGTCTTGGCGGCGCCGGCACGATCGCGAAGTCGAACGAACCCGCGCGCACCTGCTGGGTGAGGATGCGGCTGTAACCTTCGGATATGCTCACCGACACATTGCTGTGGCGCGCCGTAAAGCGCTGCAGCGCCGGCGCCAGCACGGCGCGCGTGGTGACCGGGATCAGCCCGATCCTGATTTCACCCGCGATACCCCCGGCAAACCGCGATGCGGTCGCGCCGGCCTGGGCGTGGGCCCGCAGCACCTCGATGCAGCTTTGGTAAAACGCATCCGCCGCCGGCGTTGCCGAAATGCGCCCGCGCGCGCGGGAGAACAGCGAAACCCTCAGGCGCTCCTCGAGCTTGCCGATGCTCTGGGATACGCCCGACTGGGTGGCGCCCTCCCGCTTGGCGGCGGCCGTAAACGAGCGTTCCTCATAGACCGCGACGAACTGGCTGATGCTTTTGAGGCTTTCCGTCATGCCTGGCGATGCAGCTCAGCCACCCGATGAACTAACCAGAGCGATGAGTTCGTCGCCGTAACGCTCCAGTTTCTTGTCGCCGATGCCTGAGATGCCGCGAAGCTGTCCATGCGTGGTGGGGCGCGAAGCTGCGATCCCTTCCAGCGTGGCATCGTGCAGCACGACATAAGCCGGCACGTTGCGCTTGCGGGCGGTTTCCGAACGCCAGGCGCGCAGACGATCGAGGAGCTGCGATTGTCCCGCGCTGCCCTCGGTGCCGGACCTGGCGGCAGCGGCATCGGTCCCGCGCTTCGATCTTGCGGCCCGGCCGCCCGATGCGGCGGCGGTCTCCTCGCGCAGGAAAATTTCGGTCTCGCCTTTCAGCACGCCGCGCGCAGTCTCCGTCAGCTTCAAGGCGCCGAACGCCTCGCTATCCGCCTGCAGGTGGCCCTGCGCCACCAATTGACGCATGACGGAACGCCATTGCTTCTGATTGAGCTCGGCGCCGACGCCGAACACCGAAAGCCGCTCGTGTCCGAATTGCGTGACGCGTTCGGTGGTGCGGCCCATCAGGACATCGATCAGATGCATTGCGCCAAACCGCTGACCGGTTCGGTAGGCGCAGGACAACAGCTTTTGCGCGACGATCTTGCCGTCCCAGACCTTGGGTGGCGACAGGCAGTTGTCGCAATTGCCGCACTTCACGCCTTCGGACTTTTCGCCGAAATAAGTGAGCAGTCGCGACCGCCGGCAACCGGCGGCCTCGCACAGGCTGACTAGTGCGTCGAGTTTGCCGATCGAAACCCGCTTGAATGCTTCCGAGCCGTTGGATTCGTCGATCATGCGGCGTTGCTGCACGATGTCCGACAGGCCATAGGCCATCCAGGCGCTGGCGGCCTTGCCGTCGCGGCCGGCGCGTCCGGTTTCCTGGTAATAGGCCTCGATGCTTTTCGGCAGATCGAGATGCGCCACGAAGCGCACGTCGGGTTTGTCGATCCCCATGCCGAAGGCGATGGTGGCAACGATCACGATGCCATCTTCGTTGATGAAACGGTCCTGGTTGCGGGCGCGCAGCGATGCGTCGAGGCCGGCGTGGTAGGGCAGGGCCGCGATGCCGGCCTTGGTCAGCGCGGCAGCGGTGTCCTCGACCTTGGCGCGCGACAGGCAATAAACGACTCCGGCGTCCTTGGCATGGCGTCCCTTGATGAAGGCCTGAAGCTGCGAGGGCGCATTCTGCTTATCGACGATTTCATAGCGGATATTGGGACGATCGAAGCTGGCGACGAAACTCGGCGCGCCGGCAAGGCCGAGGCGGTCGACAATTTCCTTGCGGGTGAGATCGTCGGCGGTCGCGGTGAGCGCGATGCGTGGCACGTCGGGAAAGCGTTCGGCCAGCACCGACAGCCCGATATATTCCGGCCGGAAGTCGTGCCCCCATTGCGAGACGCAATGCGCCTCGTCGATCGCGAACAGCGCCAGCCGGGCGCGGCCGAGCAGGGCCATGCAGCGCGGCGTCAACAGCCGTTCCGGAGCGACGTAGAGCACGTCGAGGTCGCCGGCGAGCAGCCGTTGCTCGACCGTGGAGGCTTCTTCCCAGGACAGCGTCGAGTTCAGCACCGCAGCCTTCACCCCGGCATCCAGCAGTGCCGCGACCTGGTCCCGCATCAGCGCGATCAGCGGCGAGACCACGATGCCGCAGCCCTCGCGCAGCAGTGACGGCAATTGGTAGCACAGCGACTTGCCGCCGCCGGTCGGCATCAGCACCAGGCAATTGCCGCCGCCGGTGACGTGACCGACGATCTGCTCCTGCGCACCGCGAAAGGCGGGCAGGCCGAACACCGAGTTCAGCAGGGAGAGAGCGTCGGGGGCGATGTTGGACACAGGCGCGCGGGCTGCGGTGGCGGGAATGGGCATGTTAACTCAGTCGTTCCAATAAAGCCCGTTCGGGGGAGATTTGAATGCGCAGCCAGCCGACACGGCCGGCATTGTATTCCTGATTCGACAGCGGCGCCTATTCGAACCTCGAAAAGCGCTTCGTTTCGGGACGATTTTGCGGTGTCCGGGGTTCTTGTTAGACGATAGGCTCGCAATCAGGGCATCCATGCCTCCAGCCGGCTTGACTGTCGCCGTGGCCAGGATGGAAAACCCGCTGCCGAAAATGAAATAAACGGGGGGATCTCTATGAAATCCGGACTGCTTGCGCTGCTGTTGGCGCTGCCGCTGTTGTCCACCGAAGGCGTCGCGCAGGAATATCCCACCCGGATCGTCAAGATCATCGTGCCGTTTGGCGCGGGCGGTCCGGCGGACGTGACCGCGCGCCTGATCGGGAATGTCCTGCAGGAAACCCTCAAGCAGCCTTTCGTGGTGGAAAACCGCCCGGGCGCTGGCGCCGTGATCGGCACCGTCGAAGTCGCGCGGGCGGCACCGGACGGCTATACGCTGCTGATGATGTCCAACACCCAGACCGCCAATGAATCGCTGATTCCGCAGCGGAATTATGAGCTGATGCGCGATCTGGCGCCGGTGGCGCCGGCCAACACCTCGGATCTGGTCATCGTCGTCAATCCCGAGGTGAAGGCCAAGACGCTGCAGGAGTTCATCGCGCTCGCCAAATCGCAGCCGGGCCAGTTGAACTATGCTTCGTCCGGGCAGGGCACGCCGTATCACATGGCCGGCGAACTGTTCAAAAGCATGGCGGGCATCGACGTCGTCCACGTGCCCTATCGCAACAGCGGCGAGGCCCGCAATGGCGTGCTCGGCGGCCAGGTCCAGATGATGATCGACGCGGTGACGACCATGGCGCCCAATATCGGCGCCGGGCAGGTGCGGGCGCTGGCCACCACGGGCCCGACGCGTTCGGCCGTGCTGCCCGACGTGCCGACTGCGATCGAGGCCGGCGTTGCCGGCTATGATGCCACGATCTGGCTCGGTTTCATGGCGCCGGCCGGAACCCCGAAACCCATTCTCGAGAAGCTGAACGCCGCGATCAACGATGCGGTCAAGCGGCCGGAGATCGTCGGCCTCTGGGCCAAGCAGGGCGCGGTTCCGATGTCGATGAGCACGGCGGAGTTCGACGCCTATCTGCGCGGCGACATCGTTAAATGGGCCGCCGTCGTCAAGAAGATCAACGAGAAGGCACAGTAAGGCGCGGCGGTCGGGCGCGCGAGCCATCGTGCGCTCCGCCGCGACAATGGAAGGCTGGTTATGACGACGTTGCGAATGCTGAGCGGCGGGGCCGCCCATGGGCTGGTCGCCAGCCTGACCGCGCAATTCAAGAACCAGACCGGGCTGGACATCGAGGGAGAGTTCAGCGCGGTCGGAGCGATGGCGGCGAAACTGGAAGCTGGAGAGCCTGCGGATCTTGTCGTGCTAACCCGAGCGATCGTCGCGGATCTGGTCCGCAAGGGCTTTCTCGTCGGCGAGTCGGTTGCCGACCTCGGCCTCGTCGAGACCGCGATCGCGGTTCGTGCCGCGGATTCCCGCGTCGCAACGCCCGACGCCGGCTCGCTTCGCCAGGCGATGCTGGCTGCAGATGAGATCTTTGTTCCTGACACCAAGGCCTCGACCGCGGGCATCCATGTCGCAGGCGTTCTGGATCGCCTTGGCATTGCCGCCGAGGTCGCCGGACGGCTGAGAATCTTTCCCAACGGCGCCACTGCCATGCGTCATCTGGCGGAGTCCGGCGCAGCCGTCGCCATCGGCTGCACCCAGTCGACCGAGATCCTTAATACGCCGGGGGTCACGCTGTGCGACGCGTTGCCGAAAGGGTACGAACTCGCGACGGTCTACACCGCCGGCGTCGCGTCTCGATCGAGCCAGCCCATACAGGCGAAAAATCTTATCGCGCTGCTGACGGCGGCGAACAGCGCGGCCTTGCGCGAAAAAGCCGGGTTCCTCGCGATCAGGCCGTCTTAGCGGGCCTGCCTACGCCGCCGCGCACAATATCACGCCGTACCAGCCGAGACCCTTGTAGGTCTCGTAGCCGGGGGTGGCGTGGAACGCCACCAGCGTGCCGGCGCGGTCGTGATAAAAGCCGCTGCGCTGGCCATCCAGCTTCAGCGAGACGCGCTCGCTGAGCAGGCCCTGGCCGTCGGAGGCGGCGATCACCCGGAGACTCGAATCCACCAGCAGCACGCGGGCGCGATCGGCGGCGCCGACCCGCACGCCCTGCACGATGGCGCGGGCCTGGCTCTCCCAGTCGAAATGAATCGCCAATACGCCGAGCGGCTTGCCGTTGGCCTTGCCGTCGGCGCGCACGCTGGCGCAATAGGTCGCAACCTGGGCTTCGCCGAGCAGCGGCTGGCGCTCGACGTCGCCGGCGACATAGTCGTCGCCCGAGCGCAGGCCACGGGCGTCGCGAAACCACTTGGTGCCGGCGACGTTGTGGCCCTTGACGTTGAACTTGTCCGCTCGTCCGTTCGCCAGCACGTTACCGTCGAGATCGCACAGCCACAGATCGAGATAGACGGTGTAGGCGCCGAGAATCACCGCAAGCCGCTCCGACACATGGGAAACGGCGGCGGCGTCCGGCTTGGCGGCGCAGTCGACCGCGGCGGAGTCGGTGGCCCACCAGCGCACGTCGCAGGTCCGCTCGTAAAGATTACGGTCGATCAGTTCGATGGCATTCAGCGACAGGTCGACCATGCGCTCGCCCCGCGCCCGTTCGGTCATCTGCTCGATCGATTCCATCAGATTGCCGGTCCGCTTGGTGAGCTGGGTCTCCAGCTCCCGGGCGATGGTCTCGACCTGCTGGCCGACCGCGCGGACTTCCTGCGCCACCACCGCGAAACCGGCGCCTTGCGCGCCGGCGCGCGAACTCTCGATCAGCGCATTCAGCGCCAGCATCTTCATCTGGTTGGTAATGTGCTGGATCGACTTGGTCTTCTCGCAGGCGATCTGGTTGACCTCGGCGGTCAGCCGCGCGATCAGCGCGGAAATGTCGGACGCGTCCTCGGTCTCAGCGGAAGCCGCCGCCTCAAAGGCAGCCGATCTGGCCAGATTCCCGCTCGCACCCATCGACCGAATTCCCTCAGCGCTATCAATTTAAGAAATGCAATGAACGCGAGACGACTGAATTGCCGAGGGTAATATTTGACGGATTTGGATTAACAGTGCCTAAACTCCGAAGGGTTCCCTTTACCATTTAACTCGCTGGAGTTGCTTCTATTTCTTGCAAATGCTTAGTTCTTGGGCGGGAACCGGGCGCCCCCGCCTGGATGTGAGGGGATGGCGGCACCGCAGCCGGCATCTTTTGTCGCCCCGCCGGCCATCTTGCGATCGGACGGGACGTCGCACTATCTATCTGCCGCCAAAACCATGAGCGAGATCCATGACCACGATTGACACCGCTACCGTCTCCCAGCCGTTCCAGGCCGAGGTTGCCGAACTCCTGCATTTGATGGTGCATTCGGTCTATTCCGAAACCGACATTTTCCTGCGCGAGTTGATTTCGAACGCGTCCGACGCCTGCGACAAGCTGCGCTACGTGGCGATCGCGAATCCCGACCTGATCACGAATGGCGCGCCGCCCAAAATCCGGATCGTGCCCGGCAAAGCAGCCAACATCCTGTCGGTGATCGACAGCGGCATCGGCATGGACCGCCAGGAACTGATCGACAATCTCGGCACCATTGCCCGCTCCGGCACCAAATCCTTTTTGTCCCGGCTGAACGAAGCCAAGGACGGCGCCGGCCTGATCGGCCAGTTCGGCGTCGGTTTCTATTCGGCCTTCATGGTCGCCGAGCGCATCGTCGTCACCAGCCGCCGCGCCGGCACCGGCGAGGCCTTTGTGTGGTCGTCGTCGGGCGGCGCCGGTTTTGAGATTGCCCCGGCCAGCGAAGAAGAGGTCGGGCGCATCGGCCACGGCACCGAAATCGTGCTGCATTTGAAGCCGGATGCGGCCAAATATCTGGAAACCTACGAGATCGAGCGCATCGTCGGCGCCTATTCCGACAATATCCAGTTCCCGATCGAGCTCGTTCCGGAAGAAGGCGAGCCGCGCCAGATCAATTCGGCCAGCGCCTTGTGGCAGCGCTCGAAGGCCGACCTCAAGCCGGAAGATTACGCCCAGGCCTACAAGTCGATCGCGGGCGCGTTCGACGACCCGGCGATGACGCTGCACTACCGTGCCGAGGGGCGATATTCCTACGCGGTGCTGCTGTTCGCGCCGTCGACCAAGCCGTTCGACCTGTTCGAGCCGTCGCGC
>JAQGJF010000763.1 GCA_028290765.1 Tardiphaga sp. | reverse complement strand
GTCGCCGGGCCGGGTGATGAATTCCGGCGGGCTGGGATCTTCGGGGATCAGGGTGCGCGGCCCGATAAAGAAATCCGCGACATACTCGAAGCCACCCTTGGACTTGTAGCGGTAGAACAGCGCCTGGATCTCGCCGCACATCCACTGGCTGGAGGCGCCGTAGCCGCGCACGCGCCGGCCGAGCAGCGACATCGGAAAATTCGCGGCGGAGAGGTCGACCATCGGCCCCATGATCGAGCCGTCCGGCAGTTTGGCGGTCCAGTCGTTGACGTCGCCGATATCGATCAGTCCGGCGTCCATGTTGATGTAGACCGATTTACCGGGCCATGTCGGATAGACCTCGGCGAACGGAGCACGCGTCGCCTGCGGCGCGGCCGAAACCCCGATCGGCTCAGACCGCCCGCCCAGTTCGGATAACAGCTCCTCGCCGGCTTCGCCGGTCACATGCCGGTTGGTGAGGCCGTACGCCTTGTGGCCGTCGGTCACGATGCACGCGATCGTCGCCACATGGTCGCGGTGCTGAACCTCGATGAAGACCGGATGGCCGCTGCCGATATTGTTGAGGGGACGCCGCATCGCGGGGGGCGTCGCGGGGCTCACCGGGTCGCGCGGCGCTTCGATGACGCATACCGGGACCCGCCGGCCGTCGGGAAGATAGAGCGTCGACGGCACGAGTTCATCGGGACCGGTCGATGTCTCGGCCGGGATCCATTCTTCCACGAACACCAGGATCGCGGGCCAGGAGTAGCTTCGCACTTCCGAATTGGTGAGGGTGCGCGGACCGTGGCCCTTGACGGCGGGTTCCACACCCGGCGGCGTATCGTCATGACGGATGCGATAATAACCGACCGCGGTCGCGACCACTTTCGGGTGACGCATCAGGTGAACGTGGTACTGATCGCGGGCCTCGAGCAAATCCAGCATCGAGAGGATGTCGTAGTCGGAACGCGCCGGACTGCGCGCCAGGTTGAGCGGCGGCGCGGCTTTTCGGTCGACCGGCTTTGCCGTGTATATTGCGGCGTATTTCGGCTGTGCCACGGTCTTGATTGCCAAGCTCTTGTTGGCCACGACCTTGGGGGTCACAGTCTTGGGGGTCACGCTCATGGGGTTCTCCCTCGAATGACTTTTCTGACGGAATGGCTCTGCTGACGATCGCTTCAGCAAGCGACATGGCTAAGCAGCGCTGTGAATATCCGGATTTATCCACTAACTAATTCTAGTAAAACGATTATATCTAATTTATTACAACCATAATACGACAGCCGGTTTCGGATGGTCGCTGATGAGCATCATTGCCTGGTGAGGGATCGTCGGTCGCGCCTGATGGCGGCCCGTCCCTGAGCCGGGCGACGCTTCTCGCGTGCCTTGAAAAAAGTAACGGCCCGAAGTGGTTTCCACTCCGAGCCATCTGTGGGAGACGGGCGTACATCCGGCCAGCCCCACACTTGAATTGATTCTGCACCGACGCGGTTAACAATCGGTTAACGGAAAACAGCATCTTTTGTGTCGGCAAAGCTGTCATCCCGGCAAAATATCGGCCGAAAAGCAGGATGAGTGTGAAGTCGTTCACATTCGAAGGCGCTTCGGCCGAATAGTTTGCGGCGGGGGTTCGTCGCATCACGGAAGCAATCGGTAACCAAGGTCGGTGGCGCAGGCCGATCGATAAAATTTTACCAATCGCTTCAACCCACCAACAAAAGCTTTTTGAAACAGTGCTCCGTGACACCACGGAGCACGCACATGAGTGAGTTTGAGTTCGACGTACTGCTGGAAATGGTCAGTGAAGCCGTCGAATCCGATTCGCAGGGGGACGAAATGTGCTCAGCCTGGTATTTCGGGAATACACCGCGTGCGGCCAACGACAATCAATTGGCGTGGCCGCTGATTCCGTTTCCCGCCGGCTGGTGCGCATCCTGCTGAAGGCAGACTGAACGGCACCGTTGTCGGTTGCCGGATCGGCTAAACCGCGCTGTCGCTCACTGCAGCGTTTCGTGAACGCCCAGAACGATCGCTTCCGACGGTTTCACGATTTCCGCGACGACATTATATGAAATGTCGAGCGTGCCGGGCTTTTTCGGGTTCGGATTGACGCTCTTCACATGAAGCGTCGCGCGGACCACCCTTCCGTCGCTCAAGGTAATCTCCGTCACGCCGTGCCGAACGCCGGCAACCGTCAATGGTGCGGGCGGATTGATCTTGAACGAAAAGGGCTGGGCATATCCGAATGTCATGATGTCGTGCGCTCCATCCATTTAACCCGGTCGGTCAGGCGTTCCGGTCGTTCAAGACCGTCCTGCGTCCCGCCAAGCATCCCCTAGCGTCAATCCACTGGTCGCGCGTTGGTTCCGAACGACCGTCGCCCTCAAGCCGTCGGGGCGACTTATCATAGGGGACCAAAAATGAATAAAATCATAGGATTAGGATGAAGACTGGCGACACCTGCCGGTTTGATGGGACGCCCCCGCAAAATTGCCGATCAGCGGCAATCGGCGGGGTTTCATTAGGGAATCGTAAAGAATCACCGTTAGCCTTTGAAAACTGCCATTTCGGAGGCGAACCGCCGATGACGGAAATCGAAGTTCTGGACCGGGACATTCAAGGGCTGAAGCAGCTGTTGAACCTCGCCTGGGAGGATCTCGCCAGCAAGTCTTTCACGCCCTACGAGTTCCGCGAAAAGCGCAACGAAATGGATCGCTGCGCCGCCGAATTGCGGGATCGTCTGAAATCAATCGAGGTTGAACGCCAGCGGACCCGGGATCAGTTCCAGGGTCATCGAAAGCCGCAGGCGCAGAAGGTAGGCCTTCGCCTGCTCGGATAAGTCAATTAAGACCCGGGTGGTTCTGCCCGGTGTGATGGTGTGGAGGCCACGTCCGGAATTGAACCGGAGTACACGGTTTTGCAGACCGTTGCGTAACCACTCCGCCACGTGGCCCCATGGGCCGATCTCTTATACGCCAATGTCCGGATAGGCAACTAACCCTATGATCGCACTGATCTGACGGGTTTTCGGCGGCGATAATCGCGGCGCGGCTTGGGCTTGGGCGCCAGTTCGGGCAACACCGCCTGCGCTTCGCGGTATTTCGCCAGCATCCGTTCCAAGGCATCGTTCAGCGTGATCTCGATGTCGGGTCGCTTTTCCAGGCTGGCGAGCAGCATGCCCGTGGCCTCGAGGGTCGACAGCCCGTCGTTGCGCGGTTCACGGCGCAGCTTGCCATATAGCGAGGGCCTCGCCGGGCCAAGAATGACGCGCTGCAGCTTCAGCATCCAGGCATTGCGCCACCACAGCGCCTTGGCCTGGCTCCAGGTGCCGTCGATCACCACGATGCCCTGGATGTCCTTGAGGATCGCGCGCTGGTTCTCTTGCGCCTGGCCCTTGCGGTCGATCGCCAGGATATCGCGATCGGTCTCGAAGTCGGCGACTTTTGCGGAACCCAGATACAGCACCGCCCAGCGCGACTGGTCCTGCACCGGACGGCCCAGCGCCTTGGCCAGGCTCGGCCACGACAGCCCGACCTTGACCACGGCGTTCTTGAAATGGAGGGCGGCAACGCGCGCGGTGCCGAGCGCCCTGTCCTGCTCCTGCGGATGCTGCAGGATCAGGATGCCGAGCTTGTTCTCGATCGGAGTGATGCTG
>JAQGJF010000734.1 GCA_028290765.1 Tardiphaga sp. | reverse complement strand
ATCGATGGTGGATACCTCGCTGCTTAGCCGCATCGAATGCATCGAGACTCGTGATGAATTGGGAGAATGGTGCCAACCGCTTTCGAGGATCGTAAGAATCGATCTCGGTTGTAGACTTTGGAGATTCCAATGAGTGTACTGTCCTTAGGATACATGGGCGTTCGCGCGAAAAAACTCGAGGATTGGACCAGCTACGGGCCTCGCCATCTCGGACTGCAGCGTGTCGACAAGAGCCGTTCCAGCGTCGCGTTCCGAATGGACGATCGCAGTCAGCGTATCGTCGTCAACGAGGCGAACGACGATGGCGTTGACTTCCTTGGATGGGAGGTCGCCGACAATCGTGCGCTCGACGCGCTCGGCGCACGGCTCGAGCAGGGTAAGATCAGGGTGGCCCGAGGCAGCCGGGCCCTCGCCGACGAGCGCAAAGTCGCCGATCTCATAACTTTCCAGGACCCTTCGGGCAACCGCCTGGAGGCGTTCCACAATGCTGAAATTTCCGGCGAGGTTTTCCGTCCCGGCAGATCGATGTCCGGGTTCCGAACCGGTCCGCTTGGCCTGGGACACGTCGTCTTTGGCGTGGAAAATGCCGCACTGGTCGACGAAATGCTTCCCTTCTACCAGGAGCTTCTCGGATTCCGTCTTACCGATTACTACAATGCCCCTTTCGAGGCCCGCTTTCTTCACGTCAATCAGCGGCACCATTCCCTGGCGTTCGTGAACATGGGTAAGAACATGTTCCACCACGTCATGATGGAAGTCTTCAGTTTCGATGACGTCGGCCAAGGCATGGATATCGCAATCGCGGAGGATCGAGTCGCAACGTCGCTCGGCCGCCATACCAGCGACTTCCTGACTTCTTTCTACTCCTGGACGCCGTCGCAGTTCATGGTCGAATACGGATGGGGCGGTCGAACGCTGGACCCCAATACATGGGAAGCCTATGAGAGGACGTCCGGACCGAGCCTTTGGGGCCACGAACGCCAGTGGACTTCCGAAGAGGTAACGAAAAACGCCCGCAAGATCGTCGCCCAGAACGCCGAAAAGGGAATGCGCGCGCCGGTCCAGGTCCTCGAAGGCAATTATCAGGTGATGGACGGTGTTTGCCCCTGGTGGGACAGCATCAAGGGAACGGCCGCCAAATTCGAAACGATGCCGTGATGCGCGGGCTTTCATTCACCCGGCGCTAGTTCTCTGAGAACTCGCAAATCTGCAATTCGAGCGGCACGTGGCAAAGGCGACCTCATTGGCTGTATTGCGCATCGGTGTTATCGGCTTAGGCATTGCGGGGGCGGCGATGATACCCGCCATTCGTGCCCATGCGGGTTTCGTTCTTGCGGGAGTGGCCGACACCAACCCCGAACTGCGCAGACGCTTCGCGCTGGAAGACTCATGCGTCATTTCGGAGAGCGCCGCCGATCTCATCGCTCGTTCCGATATCGATGCCATCTACGTGGCGACGCCGCACCAAATGCATCGGGATCAAGCCGTAAGCGCCGCGAACAGCGGTAAACACGTTATCGTCGAGAAGCCGATGGCCCTTTCGCTCGAAGATTGCGACGAAATGATAGAAGCTGCGCGACGCAACAAGACGGCGCTCGTGGTCGGTCACACCCATGGCTTCAATCCGGCGATAAAGGTGATCCGGGAAATCATCGACGGCGGCGAAGTCGGCCGAATCTCGATGGTGGCGCTCTGGAACTATACCGATTTTCTCTACCGTCCGCGGCGGCGCGAGGAGCTTGATACGTCGGCCGGAGGTGGCATTATCTTCAATCAGATACCGCATCAGGTCGATATCATAAGGACCTTGAACCCCAACGACGTCCTGAGCGTGCGGGCTTCGACGGCGGTGCTCGACCCTGCCAGACCGACTGAAGGCTCATGCACGGCGTTGCTGACATTCGCCAATGGCGGCTCGGCGAGCCTCGTCTATAGCGGATATGATCGCTTCGACAGCGACGAATTGCACGACTGGGTCGGAGAACTCGGTCAACCGAAACGCCGGGATCGCCACGGCGCAACCAGGCGCGCACTGGGCAGCCTGGATGACCGTGAAGAGGCATCGGCCCGCGCGCAGCGGTATGGATACGGCGCAGGATTTAAATACAATGCCGATGCCGGCGAACAATGGAGGCAGCCGCACTTCGGCACGTTGATCGTAAGCTGCGAGCACGCCGACATCAGGCCGACCGCCGACGCGGTCATGCTCTACGGGCAAGAGGGTTCGCGCTCGATTACCATTCCCGAGAGCTCGGGGGTACCCGGTCGGGCGGAAGTTCTCGATGAGTTGTATCATGCCGTGGTCGATGGTTTGCCTCCTTTACATGGGGGCACGTTCGCCCGCTGCACGCTGCAGGTCTGTCTGGCGATCTTGAAGTCCGCCCAGACCAACGCAGAGGTTATCCTGGCGCAGCCGCGAAGCGGCATGCGCGACGCCTCGTAGTTCAGGTCAAGCCATGTTGTCTGCCAACCTCCACAGGTGCATCGGCCAGCCCCATACGGCCGTCTTTCAAGCGTCGGGTCTCGATTGATGCCTGCTCCCAGCCATACAATTCGTGTTCAAGTGACCCGCATCACGCCGGTAGCGAGCGAGATCAACCTTATCGAACTGACCGCCGCCCATGGGCTGGAACTGCCACCCTTTACGGCGGGATCTCATATCGACCTCCACCTCTCGAATGGAATGATTCGCAGCTATTCGTTGTCGGGTTCGCCGGACGAACCAGAGCATTATTTGATTGGCGTCAAGAACGAGCCGGAAGGACGTGGTGGGTCGCGGTTCATCCACGAGCAATTGCAGCTGGGCGATGACATCGAGATCAGCGCGCCGCGCAATAATTTCGGTCTTCATGAGGAGGCCGATCACACCGTTCTGATCGCAGGTGGCATCGGCGTCACCCCGTTGGTCAGCATGTCGCAGCGGCTGGAAACCATAGGCAAGCCCTGGGAGCTGCACTATGCCGGACGACATCGCGGCAGCACAGCGTTCATCCCGCAACTGTCCGCCTTCGGGTCCAGGGTCAATCTCTATCTGCGGAACGGCGCAGAAGACGCTGCCCAGAGCCGGCGAATGGACATCCCGGCGATCGTCGAAGCTGCTCCCGCCGGTTCTCATTTCTATTGCTGTGGCCCCGCAGCAATGATCAACGGCTTCCTGGCCGCGACCACATTGCTGCCGCCGGACCAGGTCCATTTCGAAAGATTCGCCAACGACCAACCCATCGACAAGGATGGATCGTTCACCGTCATCCTCAAGGAGTCCGGCGAAACGATCGAAATACGTTCAGGACAGACCATTCTCGACGCGCTGCTGGAGCGTGGTATCGATGCCCCGTACTCCTGCATGGAAGGGATCTGCAGCGCCTGCGAAACAAGGGTCCTGGCAGGCATCCCCGATCATCACGACATGATCCTCAGCGCCGAGCAGAAGGCCGCCAACAATGTGATGATGATTTGCTGCTCACGGTCGAAGACCCCCGAACTCGTCCTTGCACTATAAACTTCACACTTCCGAAAACGTCCTTTTCGCCGTTAGCCCCGGGACATTTGGTCTCATCCAGCAATACTCCAACCCAGAGGTACCAAGATGATCATTGATTGCCACGGCCACTATACGACTGCGCCTCCCCAACATGAGCAGTGGCGGCAACAGCAGGTCGAAGCGCATGGCAAGGGCAACGCGGCCCCTCCGCGTCCGAAAATGACCGATGAAGAAATCGCGGCGACAATCCGCGATGGACAGCTGCGTGTACAACGCGAACGCGGCACGGATCTTACGATCTTTTCGCCGCGCGCCGCGGGCATGGGCCACCATCTCGGATCGGCGCAGACGAGCGAGGCCTGGGCCTCGGCGTGCAACGAGCTTATCCATCGTGTTTGCAAGCTGTTTCCGAAAAACTTCATCGGCGTCGGCATGCTGCCGCAGAGCCCGGGGGTATCTCCCACGAACTGCCTCGCCGAGATGGATCGATGCGTCAAGGAGTACGGCTTCGTCGGATTCAACCTGAACCCTGACCCGTCGGGCGGATATTGGACCGACCCTTCCCTAGGAGACAAATTCTGGTACCCGATCTACGAGAAACTGGTCGAACTCGAAACGCCGGCGATGGTTCATGTCAGCCACGCCTGTAATCCTGCCTTCCACACCACAGGGTCCCACTACCTGAACGGTGATACGACGGCTTTCATGCAGTTCCTGACCTCGACGGTGTTCAAGGATTTTCCGGAACTCAAGATCATCATTCCTCACGGCGGAGGCGCTGTGCCGTTCCATTGGGGACGATTCCGGGGACTGGCGCAGGGGCTGAACCTGCCTTTGCTGAAGGACCATCTCCTCAACAATATCGTCTTCGATACCTGCGTCTATCACCTTCCGGGACAGGAATTGCTCGCAAAGGTCATTCCGCTCGACAACATCCTGTTCGCGTCCGAAATGATCGGCGCGGTTCCCGGGATCGACCCGGAAACCGGACACTATTTCGACGACACCAAGAGATATGTCGACGCGTTGCCGATCTCGAATGAAAACAAAGCCAAGATTTTCGAAGGCAACGCGAAGCGCATCTTCCGCCGGTTGTCCGGGCAGATCGCCACCCAAAACACATGGACAGGGGCATCGGCATGATCGGCTTCTCCATCGACAGCATCAAGCGTCGCGTCGACCTGAAGGTGGCGGAGAAATTCCGCGAACTTCCCGTCGCCAATCTGAGCGACTGCATGTCGCGGCTTACCGCCGGGGGACCGCGATTGCGTCCGTATCATGCGGAAGGCCAACTTTACGGTCCGGCCTTCACGGTAAAAACCAGACCCGGCGACAACCTCATGGTCCACAAGGCGATGGATATGGCGATGCCCGGCGACGTCATCGTCGTCGACGCGGGCGGCGACCTGACCAACTCGATTATTGGCGAGATCATGGCCAGCCACGCTCGCGGGCGTGGCTTGGCGGGCATCATCATCAACGGTGCGATACGGGACTCTGGAGCGATCGGCAGGCAGAACTGGCCGGTATTCGCCGCCGGCGTTACGCACCGCGGACCCTTGAGGACCGGCCCCGGGGAAATCGGCCGCGCCATCGCGATCGACGGCATGGTCATTCAACCTGGAGACCTGGTGGTCGGCGACGATGACGGCGTTCTTTGCATTCCCTTTGACGAGGTCGACCAGGTCCTGCAAGCCGCGACCGCGAAGCGAGACGAAGAAACCAAGATCCTCGATGACATTCTGGCGGGACGGCCAACCGACCGGGCTTGGGTGGACGCGACGCTTGAGAAGCTGGGCTGCAAGGTCAATTGAAATGCGCCCATCGGGCGGGCACCAATCGGGAATTGTGAAAATGGGGAACGGAATGAAAAGGGTGAGCTACGAGGTCGATGGTTATAGCCACGGCAATAATCCGATCCCCGCAGTCGCCCGGATCGGCAATATTGTCGTTACCGGAGGTATTTCGGGCATCGACCTGGTCTCCGGAACGATGCCGGAAACCGTCGAGCAGCAATCCGCGAACATGTTTGAGGTCGCGGAAAGAGTCCTCGAGCAGGCGGGCGCCGGCCTGAACGATGTAATCAAAGTCACCGTTTTCCTTAAGCCCGAGCTGAACCGGGCAGCGCTGAATACCGCCTGGTTAAAGCACTTCCCGGATGAGCACTCCCGGCCGGTACGGCATGTCGTCGTCAATCCCTATCTTGGCGGGGGCATGCTGATCCAATGCGAGATGATGGCGGTGCTGGATTCATCGGAGAAATAGCGGAAAATTTGATCCGGAACAGGATTGCCTGGTTTGTCACTCCGGGATGTGCTCTGGCCGGCGATAGTCGGTCGGGAGTGCAGGCCCGGAATGACATTGTTGTTAATGGTCGTCATGGGCCGAAATCATTCGAGCGGAAACGTTGGTCTAGTGGCTCAGCCCCATCAGCTCTGCTATCCGGGCATCGCTTTGCCTCAACGACTCCGAAGAGCTTTGATGAGCAATTCGTCCCCTCTCCATGATGACGCAACGCGAAGACACATCCAACGCGATATCGACACGTTGTTCGACCAGCAGAACCGCAAGGGATCCATCTTTCATGAGGACCTTGATCGCCTCCATCAATTGCTCGACAACCACCGGCGCCAGACCTTCAGATGGTTCGTCCATGAGCATTATCTTGGGATTGCCGAGCAAGGCGCGCGCGATCGCCAGCATCTGTTGCTCGCCGCCCGACAGCTGCCGGCCCAGACTTTCCTGGCGGCGAGACAGCGAGGGAAAAAGCACGAGCACTTCGGCAATGGTCCACCGCCCCGGTCTCTGCGCAACCGCAAGGTGTTCTGCCACCGTCAGACTTGGAAACACTTCGCGATTCTGCGGCACGTAACCCACGCCGAGCCACGATCGACGATGAATCGGCAGATGGCTCAGCTCCTTGCCGTCGAGCTTGATCGAGCCGCCTTTCCACTGCGCGCGGCCGGCTATGATCTCCAGAAGCGTCGACTTGCCGACGCCGTTTCGCCCGATGATGGCGACGGTCTCACCCGTCTTCACGGTCAGCGAGAAATCCTCGACGATCGTCGTCGGCCCCCAGCCGCCGCTTACGTTGGCCAGCTCAAGCATGGAGCGACTCCGACGAGAAGCGGCTGGCGCCGGCGTGACCCAGATAAACTTCCCGCACTTGCTCGGAGGCCATCACATCTTTCGGGGTTCCAGTCATCAATACGGCGCCCCCGACCAACACGGTGACTTCGCTCGCGAAACGGCGAACGACTTGCATGTCGTGCTCGATCATCAGAATGGCGATATTCTTGGGAAGGCCATAGACCGCCTCCAGCAGGACGTCGGTTTCCGAATGCGGAATTCCGGCGGCCGGCTCGTCCAATAGAAGAACACGCGGCTCGAGCGCAAGCGCGAGCGCAATTTCGACAAGCCGCTGGCGTCCGTACGCGATCTGGGAAACCGGGTCGTGGATGTTGTCGGTGAGTCTCAATTGCTCAATCAGATGTTCTGCCTTTTCGATCAGTTCACGTTTCCTGCCGGCGCCAGTCCAGAAGTCGAAGCTTGCATTCGACTTCTCGCTGACTGCCAAAAACACATTTTCCAGCACGCTGAGCTTCCCGAAAAGGTTGCTGACCTGGAAGGTCCGCACCAGCCCCTTTTTGGTTCGCACCGATGCGGAGTCAGACGTGATGTCCTGGCCAAACAGAATCACTCGGCCAGAATCCGGCGTCACCACGCCAGACAGCATGCTTACAAACGTCGTCTTGCCCGCACCGTTGGGACCGATCAGAGCTCGACGAGCGCCTTCTTCCAGATTGATGGTAATGTCCCGAGCGACCTGAATGGCGCCGAACGATTTGTTGAGACCGTGGATTTCGAGCGCTGTGGTCATGGTCTCTTCTGCCTCGTCAAGCGTTCGCCGGCAGCCCTGAGGACGCCTAGAATGCCGCCGCGCGTGAACCGCACCACCAATACAAGCAGCGTGCCGACCAGGAACATCCAGTAGAATGGGTTCCACTGTTGGGCAAAGTGTTTGAAAATGATGTAGACTGGCGCGCCGATCAGGGCGCCGTACAGGCTGCCCAAGCCGCCCAAGACCAGCATCACGAGTGCATCTATCGAGGTGTCGAGGCTGAGAACCCCAAGGCCGACAAATCCTCCGGTTTGGGCCCAGACAGCTCCGGCCACCCCGGCGAACATCGCGCTTGCAACGAACGCGATGCTTAGATGCGGAAGCACGGAATTCCCGATCAGCCTCATGCGCGGGGTGTTTTCCCGTATGCCCTGCAAGGCAATGCCAAAAGGTGACGACACCATGCGGCGGATAATGATGAACGATATTAACAGCCAGGCGAACGCGTAAAGGAATTTGGTCTCGCCCGAGAGCGACCAGGTGAAAATGCCGAACAGCGGCCTCAGTCTGATTCCATAGAGCCCGTCGTCTCCGCCGGTGAGCCAGGTCGCCTTGTTGGCGATCTCGAAAAGAATCGAGGCGACCCCGACGGTCACCATCACCAGCGGCAACCCGGTCAGGCGCAACAGGAACGGCGCAATGATCCCTGCAACGGCCCCGCACAGCAGTGCGGCGGCCAGAACTCCCGTTACAGCCTCATTCCAGCCGCCGATCGCCAGTATGCCCGCCGTATACGCGCCAATTCCGAAGAAGGCCGCATGACCGAGCGACATGATGCCGGCAAAGCCTAGAAGCAGGTCCAGCGACAAGGCAAACAAGGCGAAGACGAGGACCAGCGTTCCCAACGCAAGCCACTTCGGAAACAGGACCAATGCAATAAGAGGAGTAACCCAAAACAACAGCTCGCCCGGGCGCAGCTGGTATCGGCTAAGGATCGAAGAACGAGGAAGTGGCTTCATCATGTCCTCCGGGCTGAAAACAGCCCATCACGCCGCCAGATCATGAGCACGATCAGCAGCAGATAGATCAGGAACGCGCCGAGGCCGGGGAAAAACAAACGGCCTGCTGTTTCGACGATGCCGACGACAATCGCCACGCCAACGACGGACTTGACGTTTCCAAATCCGGATAGCGCGACAACCACGAGAACCAATATCAGGTATTTAAACGGGTAGAGCGGCTCGAGCGGAAGCATGGGCGCACCGAGCGCACCGCCGAACGCGGCCAGTCCGCTACCCAGAGCGAAAGTCAGCGAAAAAAGTACCGGCACGTTGATCCCCATGGACTGGGCCATGGTCCGATTGTCCACGGCGGCGCGCAGCCGCGCTCCCAGCGTCGTGCGATCGAACATATACCACAGGCAACCGATAACGATGAGACTGACAGCCACGACCACCAACCGGTAAGTTTCGATCGTGCGCACCCCGAGATCGATATTGGCGGAAAGATAGGTTGGTAACGGCGTCGGGTAGATATTGGGTCCGTAAACAAAAGTCAGAGCACCGATGACAATGAAGTCCAGGCCGATCGTCAGCAGCACCTGCTCAAGTTCAGTTGCGGAATAGAGGTAGACGAAAAAGGCGCGTTCAACGACGATGCTGAAGGCTGCGACCACCACTGACGCAATCACAATCGCGAGGGGAAGCGGCACCCCTGCGTTTGTCATCAACCCGGTCGAAACGTATCCTCCGATCGCCGCGAAGGCGCCGTGCGCCAAATTTGTGACGCGCATCAGACCCATTGTTACGACGAGTCCAATCGCAATCAGGGCCAGCACCAGCCCATAAGATATGCCGAACAAGAGGACAAAGGTGAGCGATGACATTGGAGCGAGCGTTTCCCGGGTTGCCTTGTGCCTTCTGTCGCGAAATCCCGCGCGACTACGGTCGGCGCGGGATCCTTGGTCAGGTTACTGGTTAGTCGCGCCTAAGGCTTGATGTTGGCGAGAGTATCGAGCAGCACGTTCTGAAGTTTGCCATCGACCTTTTTGACCTGGCGCAGATAGTAGTTCTGGGTCAATTCGCGATCCTCATTGATTTTCATCGGGCCGCGCAGTCCCTCGAAAGAGTACCCGATGACGGATTTGATTGCAGCGTCCGAACTGAACTCTTTTCCGGATTGGCCCTCGATCATCTTGGCGATGACACGCATGCCGTCATACGCACCCACGCTGTGCGGATTGGGTTGAGCATCGGCCCCGAAGGTCTTGACGAGATAGTCCTTGAACCACTTGTTAAGCGGCGTATCCAGCTGGGCGGTCATGTACATGACCGAATAATACCCTTCAACGGTGTCGTTGAAGAGACGCAGATCGTTGTCCTCGGCCTCCGCGCCGGTTCCGATCACCATGATCTTCTTCATCATGCCGCGAGAGCCAAGTGCTTGCAGAAAGCTGACTGCGGGCGCACCGGTGGGCACGAAAATCTGCAGCGCATCCGGGTTGGCGTTGGCGACGCGCTCGGCGTAGGGCGTATAGTCTACCGTGCTGAGGGGGATGCGATCCTGTCCTACGATTTCACCGCCACCGGCCTTGAATTCTATGGCGAACGCCTCTTCCGCCTGCTGGCCGGCGACGTAGTCCGCAACCGAAGTATAGGCCCGCTTCTTACCGTTCTTGAGCGCTGATTGAGCCGCGGTGCGGCCGGATGCGCGGACGTCCTGACCTGACCGGACGAAGTAAGGCGACTGCTTTGCCAGGCCGGGAGCGGCGGCGCTGAAGGAAGTGAAAGGCGTCTTGGCATCCGTCATGACGGGCGCCACGGCAGCAACCGCCGAGCTCAGCGTCAGGCCACCGATGATCTTGACACCGTCCTTGACAACCAGTTCTTGCGCGAGCCGGGCTGCATCTCCTGGCTTGCCAGCCGCGTCGCGGTAGATCAGCTCAAGCTTTTGGCCACCGACTGTGTCACCATTTTTAGCCAGATAGGCCTGGATCCCCTGACGGTAGGATTCGCCCACCGTAGCAAACGGCCCGGTAAAATCGCCGATGATGCCCACCTTGATGACTGACTGAGCGAACGCGTGGCCTCCGACTGAAATGGCTGCGGCTGCGCAGAGCAGTGACATCGCCGATTTGAATATCTTGTGCATTTAACCTCTCCTCCCAAGCCCCAGAACCGACGGCATACGATCAATCGTCGATGCGATTGAATTCTGAATGCAATCTAGTGCGTACCATCCGACAACACGTGCGTCAACGTATGGGCGGGTGGAGTACCCGGTCCCGGTAGCTATGCAGCCGATGAATCTGGCTGCTCAGGTCCAGATTGACAGGCTCAAATAGAAGCTATATGAGTTTTGAATTCAGAATTCAGAATGGGAGGCGCGCCGGAGACTACCTCTACGTGTCTTGCTTGAAGGTTGGGCTCAATGGGCATGACCGCGGCGTCAAGGTGTTGCGGCACCGGGACGGACGTCGCCCATCAGGCCTTCAGCAGACTCGCCTCGTCGTTTGATGGCGAACGATGAGTCTTGATTGAAAGCCTTGCACATAAATAGCGAAGGTGATGGCGGCCGACCTGATCGCGACCGTGCTGCATCTTATCGTTGGATCAACTCGTGATTAAACAGGGAGACACCATGAAACTGACCCAGCAACAGATCGACGATTTCAACCGGGAAGGCTGGCTGTTCCTGCCGGAGCTGTTCAGCCGCGAAGAAGTGGCGCTGCTGGCGCAGGAGGCGGAGGGCATCTACGACACCGACCGCCCGGAGGTATGGCGCGAGAAGAGCGGCGCGCCGCGCACCGCCTTTGCGGCACATCTTTACAACGAGGCGTTCGGCCTGCTCGGCGCGCATCCGCGCATGATCGATCCGGTCGAGCAGATCTACGGCGAGAAGGTCTACATGCACCAGTACAAGATCAACGCCAAATCGGCCTTCACCGGCGATGTCTGGCAGTGGCACCAGGATTACGGCACCTGGAAGCGCGACGACGGCATGCCGGAGCCACGCGCAATGAACATCGCGATCTTTCTCGACGAGGTGATGCCGATCAACGGCCCCTTGATGCTGGTGCCGAAGAGCCAGACCGCCGGCGATCTGAAGGCGGCGCACGATCTCGAGACCACCTCCTATCCGCTGTGGACGCTGGACGAAGAAACCGTGACGCGGCTGGTGAAGGAAGGTGGCATCGTCGCGCCGACCGGCAAGGCCGGCGGCATGCTGATGTTCCACGGCAATCTGGTACACGGCTCCGCCGGCAACATCACGCCCTATCCGCGCAAGATCGTCTACCTGACCCTGAACGCGGTCTCGAACTACATCCGGACGCCAACCCGGCCGGAGTTCATCGCGCATCGCGACTTCACGCCGATCCAGACGGTGGATGACGATGCGCTGCTCCGTTACGCGCGCAGCCATCGCCAGGCGGCGGAGTAACTCACCTCGTCATTCCGGGGCGATGCGCCAAGCATTGAGCCCGGAATCCATAACCCGCAGTGAGCATGGATTCCGGGCTCGCACAAAGGCGCGCCCGGAATGACGGAAATGAAAGTGTCCGCATGAACCTCTCCCACCTCCTCAACGCCCGACGCGCGGCTGGAAAGCCGGTCCGCGTTGCGCTGATCGGCGCCGGCAAATTCGGCTCAATGTTCCTGTCGCAGGTGCCGCATACTCCGGGGCTCGAGGTGCCTGTGATCGTCGATCTCGATCCGGACCGCGCGCGTGAGGCCTGCCGTACCGTCGGCTGGAACGACGCGCGGATCGCGGCGACCACATTCACCGCGGACGGGGCCAAGGCGACCTCGGGCAATATCGAAGTGATCGTGGAAGCCACCGGAAATCCCGCGGTCGGCATCAAACATGCGCGCGCCGCGATTGCGGCCGGCAAGCATATCGTGATGGTCAATGTCGAGGCCGACGTGCTGGCGGGGCCGCTACTCGCAGAGGAAGCTCGCAAGGCCGGCGTGGTCTATTCGCTGGCCTATGGCGACCAGCCGGCGCTCACCGCCGAAATGGTGGACTGGGCCCGCGCGACCGGATTCCGCGTTGTCGCCGCCGGCAAGGGTACCAAATATCTGCCGGCCTATCACGACGTGACGCCGGCCGACGTGTGGAGCCATTACGGTCTCTCGGCTGACGAAGCACAGTCCGCCGGCATGAATCCGCAAATGTTCAATTCGTTTCTCGATGGTACCAAATCCGCGATCGAAATGGCGGCGATCGCCAATGCCACCGGGCTCGACGTACCCGCGGACGGCCTGTTGTTTCCGCCCTGCGGCGTCGACGATCTGCCGCATGTGATGCGGCCCCGCGACAAAGGCGGCGTGCTGGAGAAATCGGGCATGGTTGAAGTGGTGTCGTCGCTGGAACGCGACGGCCGCCCCGTGTTTCGGGATCTGCGCTGGGGCGTCTATGTGGTGCTGGAAGCGCCGAACGATTATGCCGCGGATTGTTTCAGGCAATATGGCCTCAAGACCGATTCCTCCGGGCGCTATGCGGCGATGTACAAGCCGTATCATCTGATCGGGCTGGAGCTGAACATTTCGGTTCTATCGGCGGCACTGCGCAACGAGCCGACCGGGCAGCCGCATGGTTTCCACGGCGACGCCGTAGCGGTGGCCAAACGTGACCTGCGCCAGGGCGAAATGCTCGATGGCGAAGGCGGCTACACGGTATGGGGCAAACTGATGCCAGCAGTCGCAAGCCTCAAGACCGGCGCGCTTCCGATCGGGCTCGCGCACAAAGTGAAGCTGAAGAACGCCGTCGCCCATGGCACCGTGGTGCGGTGGTGCGATGTCGAGATCGATGCAGGCGAGGATGCGGTCAAGACACGGCGGGCGATGGAAGCGCGTTACTGCGAACCGTCCAGATAGCATCTACGCCGGATTTAAGTCGGACACAGATATCCGCCGATTGCTTTCGAATCGGTGCAGCATTGGCGACCGTGTGGAATCAGCAGAGACCTCATTTGTGTCGCTTTCCCACCAAACAAAAACGGCCGGATCTTTCGACCCGGCCGCTCAAAACTCTTCAGCTCCAAAACTCTTCAGCTCGCGTCGCGAGCTTAGCTCGCCTTCGCCACCGGCGCTTCGGCCAGCTTCTTCTTCGCAATCTGGCGCTTGAGATCGACTGCCTTCTGCGACAGCTCGGACTCCTTGGCCTTGAGCAGGAACGCATCGAGGCCGCCGCGGTGATCGACGGTCTTGAGCGCATTGGTGGAGATGCGCAGCTTGACCGAGCGGCCGAGCGCGTCGGAGATCAGCGTGACGTTGCACAGGTTTGGCAGGAACCGGCGCTTGGTCTTGATATTGGAATGGCTCACCTTGTGGCCCACCTGGGGACCCTTGGCCGTCAGTTCGCAGCGCCGAGACATGGCGAAAATCCTCTGTCATCCCCGGACTGGCCCCA